>CALMOL010000199.1 GCA_937871685.1 uncultured Verrucomicrobiota bacterium | reverse complement strand
AAAGCGGTGACAGGTCACCGCCCTCCAAAACGCCGGTGCGCTGGCGGGAGCGGTCCGGCCCAGTGCGACCATCCGAACCGAAAACGCTCTAGCGCGTCAGAGTTCGCCGTTTCCTTCTGGACTCAGAAGGAGTGGGCAGAGATGGATTCGAACCATCGAAGACGTAAGTCAGCGGATTTACAGTCCGCCCCCGTTGGCCACTTGGGTATCTGCCCGGCTTTTTGTGGGGCGGAAGTTGTAGCCAATCCCGCGGCGCCCGCAAGCAAATCGGCGGAGATTTCGCCTCTGCCGAGGCGTCACCAGACCTCGGCGCGCGTGCCGCCCGGGGTGAACAGGATGCCGCCGAGCGTGTCGTGCGGCCGGCGCAGGAAGGCCAACGCAATCCAGCCAGCGTCACCGTCGCGCGCAACGCTCGTCACGCGGCCGGACGGGCGGGCCTCCGGCAGCTCGCCCGCGGGGCGCAGCTCGTCACCCACGTCGAGTGGCTCGGCGGAGCGCAGGCGGCACAGGCGGCGATTCACGCGGCCCACGCTCTTGATCCGGGAGATGACTTCCTGGCCGATGTAGCAGCCCTTCGCGTAGGAGATCGCGCGCTCCTCCAGGCCGGCCTCGGGAGGGATGGTGTCCTCGTCCAGCTCCGCGCCCCAGCGCGGCACGCCGGCCGCGATGCGCGCACGCTCGGCCTCTTCCGCGTCGAGGGCGCGCGCGCCATCTGCCGCGAACCAGGCGCGCAACGAATCAGCCGAGGCGGCGGAAACGAAAAAGTCGGTGCCGAGGCGACCCAGCCGCTCGGCCTCGAACGCGAGGAAGCTTCCCGCCGTCGCGAAGGCGGGGGGTGCCGGCTCTGGAGGAAGCCAGCCGCCGACGGTGTGCAACAGCGCCCACTCGTCCGTCACATCCTCAAGCAGCACGTCGTCGGCGATGATGTAGCGCTCCAAGCGCGCGGCGAGCGCCTCGCGCAACTCAGGCTCGGCATCCACGAGGAGGGCGTCGCCAAGCCAAGGGCGGACGAAAGCGTCGGCGCTCATTTTTCCCTTCGCGGTCATCACGCAGGCGAGCAGGGCCGCGCCGGGGCGCAGGGCGCGCACGTCGTTGCTCACTTGGCCGTTGAGGAAGCGCACGCGGTCGCCGCCGGTGAGGCGGAGCTTGGCGCGCGGGGAAAGCTCGAGCCAGCCGCGGGGGGCCAGGGCGTCGTCAGGATTGCTCATGGCGAAGGCCGCCCAGCCGGCGGACGGCCGAAGAGACGCTTCATCCAGCCGCGCGGGCGCGGCGGCGGGCCGATGCGACCGCCGGTCGAACTCGCCGGGACCGGCCCGGTGGGGCGCAGCCCAGGCGGGCGAATGTCACTCGGAGCGACGGCCTCCACGGCGTCCCCCGCCGCGGCGAGCCCACCTTCGGCGGGAGGTTGCGGGGCATCGAAGGAGAACGCTGGACCGGCCGCCGTCTCCTCAACGAGCGGCGGCTCGGGCGGGACGGATTCGGCGGCGGGAACCTCGGCCCCGTCCTCCGGCGGACGCGCGACGGAATTCTCCTCCCCGCGCGGTGACGCCGGAGCGGAGGACGCCGGAGATGGAAGCCGGTTGGTGATCGGCCCGTGGCCGCGGAACGCGGGCAGCACCGGCACGGGGCTCGTGCCAGCCGGGGCCGCCGCGGCGCGATGCAGCGGGGCGAGCATGGCAGCCACCGGCACCGACACCGTGGCGGCGGGCCCCGCCGTGCGTTCCGGTGCGGCGACCGGCGGCGGGGCCGGACGAGGCGTCAGCGGCACGAACGAGACGGTGGGCGAAGGACGCAGGGGCGCGCCACCCAACGGGCGCGCGGGCGGAGCCACGACCGGCGAGGGCGGCACCGGCTCGGGG
>CALMOL010000198.1 GCA_937871685.1 uncultured Verrucomicrobiota bacterium | reverse complement strand
GGGTGCGAGCCGGGCTCGCGGGTGATGGGGTCAGGATTGGCGTCGGGGGCCGCCTTGCGAGGATCGTTGGGGGAATCGGGTGGGGTATTCATGCTAACTGGTTCGGCGGCCAGCCGGGCGGCGCGCGCAGCGGGCTGCGGTTTTTGCCTCATTCACGCCGAGTCTGGGCCCCAACGAGGACGGGACGCGGAGACGATGGGCCATGCTTCCGCCGCCCCACCGCCGGGGAGTTCGTGGTTGGCCGTCCGTCTTCGGCGGAAAACCGACTTTCGCCGAAGATCGCTTCGTCGGTTACACGCGGAACAGCGCGCCGAGCTTCTTCCCCAGCACGAGGGAGGCGGCGAGGATCGTGGTGCCGAGGAAGACCATCGCCCACACGCCGAGGGCGGCAGCCACGGCCCGGCCTTCGCCGAGGAGCTGGAAGAGCTCGAAGATGGCTTTCGTGATCGGGTAATCGGCCTGGCGCTGCGCAAGAATCAGCGAGTCGCTCACCTCGAGCATGGCGAAGGAAAAGGTCAGCAGGCCGCCGGCGACGAGGTTGGCGGCGATCAACGGCACCGTGACACGCCGCAGTGTTCGGAGCGGCGGGCAGCCGAGCGATTGCGCGGCCTCCTCCAGCGTGACGCTGGTCTGCTGCAATCCGGCCACGGCCGAGCGCACCATGTAGGGCAGGCGCCGCACGGCGTAGGCAATGACGATCAGCGGCAGCGGGTTGCGCGTCGGGTTGAGGAAGGCGAAGAACTTCCCCTCCTGGGTCATGGCCAGGTAGCCGAAGGCGAGCACGAGGCCGGGCACGGCCAGCGGGAGCATCGCCAGCGTGTCGAGCCACTGGCGGCCGGGCAGGTCGGTGCGCACGATGATCCACGCGAAGGCGATGCCGATGAACACGTCGAGCACCGTGGCGATGCCGGCGTATTTCAGCGAGTTGGCGATGGAGGGGACGGTGAGGTTGTGGCCGAGCGCGGCCTGGAAATTCGCCAGCGTGAGCGAGTCCGGCAGCACCGTGCCATACCAGTCGCGCGAGAACGCGAAGAGCATGATCCCGAAGTGCGGCAGGAGCGCGAGGACGGTCACGACCGTGAACGCCCCGAGGCACAGCGCCATCACCGCGGGTCGCGGCCGGCGGGGGCCGCCCTGCGAGGTGGCCTTGGGCATCATGGCGTGCGAGGAGCGCCCGATGGTGAGGCGGCCGAGCGTGTAGAACAGCACGGTGATGAGCAGCATCACCGCCACGAGGGCGTAGGGGAACGGCGAGCCGCCGATGTCCTTGAGGCCGTAGAAGACCTGCACGGAGGCCACGCGGTCATAGTCGAAGATCAACGGCACCCCCAATTCCGTGAAGGCCCAGATGAACGTGATGGTGCCGCCGGCAAAAAGGCCCGGCAGGATCAGCGGCAGCGTGACGCGGCGGAACTTGCGGAAGCCGGTGGTGCCGAGGTTCTCGGCCGCTTCCTCCATCGCGGGGTCGATGTTCGCGAGGGCGGCGACGAGGTTGAGGTAGAGGACCGGATAAAGGTTCAGCGCGATGAGCGCCGCGCAGCCCCAGAACCGCCCCTGGCCGAGCCAGTCCACCGGCTCGGAGAGGATGCCCAGATTCTGCAGCCCGGCGTTGAGCGCGCCGGTCTGGCCGAAGACGCGCTTGATGCCGATGGCGCCGACGAAGGGCGGCAGCACCATGGGCGCGAGCACGAGGGCGGAGAAGAGCTTCTTGCCGGGGAACTCGTAGCGGTCCGCGATCCACGCGAGCGGCAGGGCGATCAGCAGCGCGATGCCGGTGGCGGCGAGGCCGAGCAGGAAGGAATTGAGCAGGCACTCGCGGTAAAGGGCGTTGCGGAAGATCTCGCCCACCCACTGGAGCGTGAAGCCGCCGGCCCCGTCGTAGAACGCGCCCTGGAGCGTCTGCACCACCGGCCAAAGGAAGAAGCAGCCGAAGACCGCCGCGACGAAGGCATAGATCGTGAGGGCGAGCGGTCGGGACATGGGGCGTCGGCGCGACCATTATCCGAATGCCCGGCCGGATGGGAAGGGGAATGCGCGGAAGGTCTTCATGGAGTGCGGGAGCTTTCTCCCGCTCTCAGCGCGGCATCGCCGTGGTGCGGTGGATTCGCTTCCAAATACGCGGGCGCGCCTCGCCGCGGTGGCGGGTTGAGAGCGGGAGCAAGCTCCCGCACTCCACATCGCGCCGCCTCTGTTCCTTCGCCGACAACGCGCGCGGCCTTCGCCTCGCAGCAGGGCGGCGGCAAAGGGAAATCACCCCCGCGCCTCGCGGGCAGCGGCGATGATGGCGGCGAAGGAGCGGGCTTCCAGGCTCGCTCCGCCGACGAGGGCGCCGTCGATGTCGGGCTGGCGCATCAGTTCCTCGGCGTTCTCGGGCTTCACGCTGCCGCCGTATTGGATGCGGACGCGGTCGGCGTGCGCGGCGTCGTAGAGGCGCGTGATGACGGCGCGGATGTGCGCGTGCATCTCCTGCGCCTGCGCGGGCGTGGCGTTGTGGCCGGTGCCGATGGCCCACACGGGCTCGTAGGCCACCACGGTGTCGGGAATGTGCTTCGCGTCCACGCCCTCGAGGCCGGCAGTGAGCTGGCGGTCGATCACGCTCTCGTGCTGGCTGCCCTCGCGATGAGCGAGCGTTTCGCCGACGCAGAGGATCGGGCGCAAGCTGGCCTCGTGGGCGGCGCGGACCTTTTCGCCGACGAACTGGTCGGACTCGCCGAAGATCGCGCGCCGCTCGGAATGGCCGACGATGACGTAGCGCACGAAGAGGTCGCGCAGCATCTGCGCGGAAATCTCGCCGGTGAACGCGCCGGCCTTGGCCGGATGCATGTTCTGCGCGCCGAGCTTGATCGCGGCGCTCTCACCGACCATTTGCGAGCAAAGTGGCAGCAGCGTGAAGGGCGGCGCGAGCAGCACCTCGACGTCAGTCTCCTCGCCGAGTTCGAGCTTGAGCGTCTCGAGGAACGACCGCGCCTCCGCGGTGATCTTGTGCATCTTCCAGTTCGCGGCGACGAGCTTCTTGCGCATGGCGGGGATGGTAGCGGAAAAACTCGAAACTCGAAGTTCGAAACTCGAAACAAGGTCCGAAAAGAAGAAGCGGCGGAAAGCAGTGAGCGCGCTGCCGGAACGAGCTTTCGGCGCTTGCCGTTCTTTTCGCGCTTGTTTCGAGTTTCGAGTTTTTTCCTTCAGCCCTTGTCGGTCAGCGCGGCCACGCCGGGGAGTTCCTTGCCCTCAAGCAATTCCAGCGACGCGCCGCCGCCGGTGGAGAGGAAGGTGATGCGATCAGCCAGGCCGGTCTCGTGGATGGCGGTCACGCTGTCGCCGCCGCCGATGATCGAGAGGCCCTCGGACTCGGCCAGCGCGCGCGCCACGGCGAAGGTGCCCTGCGCGAAGTTGGGCATCTCGAAGACGCCCATGGGGCCGTTCCACACCACGGTCTCCGCCTTGCAGATCTCGTCGCGGTAGAGCGCGATCGTCGCGGGGCCGATGTCGAGGCCCATCCAGCCGTCGCTCACGCCCTTGCCCTTCTCGGTGGGGCGGTGCTCGGCGTCGCCCTTGAATTCCTTGGCCTCGATGGAATCGACCGGCAGCAGGAAGCGCACGCCCTTCTCCTCGGCGAGGGCGATCAGTTCCTTGGCGAGGTCCACCTTGTCCTGCTCCACGCGGGAGTTGCCGACGGGGATGCCGCGCGCGGCGTCGAAGGTGTAGGCCATCGCGCCGCCGATGAGGAAGGCGTCGGCCTTGGACATGAGGGCCTTGATGACGCCGATCTTGTCCGAGACCTTCGCGCCGCCGAGGATGACGAGGAAGGGCCGCGGCGGGTTGGCCAGCTCGCCCTGGAGATACTTCAGCTCCTTTTCCATGAGGAGGCCCATCGCGGCCTGCTTCACGAACTTGGCCACGCCGGCGGTGGAGGCGTGGGCGCGGTGGGCGGCGCCGAAGGCGTCGTTCACGTAAAGCTCGGCGTGCGCGGCGAGGCCCTTGGCGAAGGTCTCGTCGTTGGCCTCCTCCTCGGCGTGGAAGCGGAGGTTTTCGAGGAGGAGCACGTCGCCGGGCTTCAGCGCGGCGACCTTTTCCTTGGCGTCGGGGCCGACGCAATCCTTGGCGAACGCCACGGGCTGGCCGAGCAGCTCGCCGAGCCGCGCGGCGCACGGGGCGAGCGAATACTTGGGCGTGGGCTTGCCCTTCGGGCGGCCGAGGTGGGCGCAAAGGATCACCTTCGCGCGGCGCTTCACGAGGTCCTGGATGGTGGGCAGCGTCTCGCGGATGCGGGTGTCGTCGGTGATGTGCGACGCGCCGTCTTTTTCCTCCAGCGGCACGTTGAAGTCCACGCGCACGAGGACGGCGCGACCGTCCACATTCAGGTCAGAGAGAGTGAGCTTGTTCATGGGGAAGGATTTGCCACGGAGGCACGGAGATCACGGAGAGGGAAGGGGACGATAGTAATTCGCAGGAGAAGGAAAACATCTCCGTGTCCTCCGTGCCTCCGTGGCTAATTCCCCGCGTTGCGGCGCGGGTAGTGGGCGGTGGGGAGGGCAGCGGTGATGAAGTCGCGCCAAGTGGGATCGGGTTCCCAGACGGCGCGCATTTCCTCCAGGGCCTTCTCGGCGGGCCAGCCGAGGCGGCGGACGCGATGGAGCGCCACGAAGGCGCTCACGCGCTTGTTGGCCGCGCAGTGGATGAGGATCTTGCGGCCCGAGAGCGAGTCCACGAGGTCCGAGAAGCGCTCCAGCTCCTCCTCGCGCGGGGAATCGAAGTGCACCGGGATGGACTCGTAGCGCATCCCCAGCCGCTCCACCTCGGCGCGCTCGTCGGGGAGCGCGTGGTCCGAGGTGGGCAGCGCGAGGTTGATGACTGCCTCCACGCCCTCCGCGGCCGCCTCGGCAAGCTGTGCGGAGGTCGGCTGACCAGCCGTCAGGCAGCGCGCCGAGAGACGGCGGAAGTCGCGGATGTCCTCAAGCATGAGAGGGGCCAGAGGAAGAACGATGCAAACCCGGCCGGCGGGCGGATTACTTGCCGCCATCCTTCCCGGCCATGAAGCGCACGAGATCGACGCAGCGGTTGGAGTAGCCCCACTCGTTGTCATACCAGGACACGAGCTTGAAGAAGCGCGAGTTCAGCCCGATGCCGGAGCCTGCGTCGAAGATCGAGGAGTGGGCGTCGTGGATGAAGTCCGAGGAAACCACCTCGTCGGTGGTGTAGGCGAGGATGCCCTTGAGGTAGGTCTCGGAGGCCTTCTTCATCGCGGCGCAGATCTCCTCGTAGGACGTGTCCTTCGCGGTCTTGAAGGTGAGGTCCACGACGGAGACGGTGGGCGTTGGCACGCGGAAGGACATGCCGGTGAGCTTGCCCTTCACGGCTGGGATGGCGAGACCCACGGCCTTGGCGGCACCGGTGGTGGAGGGAATGATGTTGATCGCGGCGGAGCGACCGCCCTTCCAATCCTTCTTCGAGGGGCCGTCCACGGTCTTCTGCGTGGCGGTGTAGGAATGAATGGTGGTCATCAGGCCCTCCTCGACGCCGAAGCCCTCCTTGAGCAGGACGTGGACGACGGGCGCGAGACAGTTGGTGGTGCAGCTCGCGTTGGAGACGATGTGGTGCTTCGCGGGGTCGTAAAGCTCGTGGTTCACGCCGAGGACCACCGTGAGGTCCTCGTTCTTGCCGGGGGCGGAGATGATGACCTTCTTGGCGCCAGCCTGGATGTGGCCGCGGGCTTTCTCGGCCTCGGTGAAGAGGCCGGTGGACTCGACCACGTAGTCCACTTTGAGGTCCTTCCACGGCAGCGCGGCGGGGCCTTCCTTGACGGCGAGGCACTTGATCTTGTGGCCGTCCACGATGAGCAGGTCGTCCTCGGCCAGCGAGGGATCGCTCTTGGCGGAGGAAACCTCCTCCTTGGCGCGGCCCTGCGTGGAATCGTATTTGACGAGGTAGGCCAAGTTGTCGGCGGGGACGAGGTCGTTCACGGCGACGACCTCGATCTCCTTGCCGAGCAAACCCTGGTCACAGATGGCGCGAAAGAAAAGGCGGCCGATGCGGCCAAAACCATTGATGCCGATGCGAATCATGAGGGAGGCGGGTAGGGGATGAGGTGGAAACGGGCGGGGATTAGAGACTCCAAGCGCGGGGACGGAGCGTCAAGGGGGAGGAGAGCGGGGGACGTGAGAAGCGAGAGGTGGCAAGTGAGAAGTGGGAAACGCGAGCCGGTTGCCGAAACGGAGGCTGCAAGGAGAGGGGAAATGACCCTGGCGGAGATTCAGCGGCAGCTTGGGGCCGAAGCGTTTGCGGTTGTAGAGGCGGGGGG
>CALMOL010000197.1 GCA_937871685.1 uncultured Verrucomicrobiota bacterium | reverse complement strand
TGCGCGTGGGCGACTTCGCCGCCTTCGTGCAGGCCATGCGCTACGACGCCGTGGGGCACCGGCTCAGGCTCGGCCTCCCCCCTCGCCGCCGCCGCGGCGGGCGCGGGCGCGAAGTGGGCGGCGGCCCGGCTTCCGTCCACGGAGCGGCGCAGCGCAGAGAGGAAATCCACGCCGTCCTCGTATCCCTCGCGCGGGTGGCGGGCATGCGAGGTGGCCGTGAGGCAGCGACGGAGCACGACGTTGCCCGCCTCGTTCAACGCGGAGAGCGGCACATAGCGCGCGGGGTGCGGCTCCAGCCAGTTGCGCGCGGGGCCGCCGAGCAGCTCGCACGCGAGCCGGCCGAAGGAGCGCGCGTCGCCGCCAAGGGTGAGCGAGGGCACGGCGGTGTCGAGCGGCGAGAGGATCGTCTCGTCGCCGCGCGTGGCGGCGGCATCGAGGGCGGGGAAAATCTCCACCGGGCACACGCGGGGGAGGAGGTCTTGCGGGTGCTCCTCGTCCGCGGCCGGCAGCAGGATGTGCGCAGGCTCGAGGTGGGCGCCCCGCGCACCCTGCCGGCGCAGCTCACGATCGGCTTCGGCCACGGGTTCGAGGAGGGCGAGCGTCTCGCCGAGGGAGAGCGCGCCACGCTGCTTGATGAGGTCGAGCAGCGAGGGCGTCACGGTCGCGCCGGCCCATTCCAGCGTGACCCATGCGCCCTTTCCGTCGGGCGATTCGCCGGCCTCCACGGGCGCGAGCAGCGCGGGGCACTGGGCGGCGGCGCGGGACCAGCCCTCCAGCATCGCGCGCACCTCGGGCAGCGCGGCGGGAGGCAGCGTGCGCACGGCCACGGGGCCGCCGGTGCCGAGGTCCACGGCGTGGAAGGCGTGCTCGCCGTCGCGCTCGTCGAGCCGCCAGCGGCCGAGCAGCGTGGAGCCGACGGTGAGTGACCCCAGCTCGCAGGTGGCCGGCGGCGCGGGTGGCTGGAGGAGCGTCTCCGTGGGCGTGGCGCGAACGGTCGGCGGTGCTGACGCGGCGGTGCCATCGGCCGGGATCCGGCGCAGGCAGGAGAGGATCTCGTCGCGCAGCTCCACCGGCGTTTGCGGGCGCGCATCGGGATCCTTTTCCAACATCCGCCGGAGCAATTCCAACACGCACTCCGGCTGGCCGGCGAGATGCTGGAAGGGCGGCGGCTTGGAGATGTGCTCCGCGGCGAGGCGCGCGAACGACGTGGCCTGAAAGGGCAGCTTCCCCGAGAGCAGAAACCAGAGCGTGACGCCGAGCGAGTAGAGGTCCGAGCGCGTGTCGAGCGAAAGATTTTCCAGTTGCTCGGGCGAGGCGTAGAACGGGGTGCCGACGAAGCTGGCGCCCTGCGTCTGCGTGAGCGCCTGCGCGTCGGCGGACTCGATGCCGTTTTCCGGCGCGACGGCCTTCGCGAGGCCGAAGTCGATCACCTTGACGAGCGGCTCGCCGGCCTGGCGGGTGAGCATGAGGTTGGCCGGCTTGAGGTCGCGGTGGATGAGGCCGATGGCGTGCGCCGCGATGAGGGCGCGGGTGACCTGGAGCGTGAGCTCGAGCGCGGTGGCGGCAGGCAGCGGGCCGTCGCGCCGGACGAGGTCTTCGAAGGTCTCGCCCTCAATGAGCTCCATCGCGTAGAAGTAATTCTCCACGCCCTCGTGCCCGAGGTGGAAGATCGTGGCGACGTTCGGATGGCGGAGTTGGGCCGCCGCGCGCGCCTCGCGCAGGAAGCGCTGGCGGGCGTGGTCGTTCGAGAGATAAGCCGCGTTGATGACCTTGAGCGCGGCGGGCGAGCGGAGATTCGTGTCGAAGGCCTTATAGGTCACGCCCATCGCGCCGCGTCCAAGTTCCCAAGGAGAGCCGTCGGGCCGCTGGGGAACCTCATAGTGCTGGAAGCGGATGGACACGGCAGAAGGGAGAGCGGGCGCGCCGAGCGTAGGAGCAGGGAAAGCGAGGTGCAACCGACCAGGCTGTAGAGTCGGCTCTGTCCACGCAGCGGACGTGCCGCGTCTACAACCAACGGCCGACCTTGCCGCATCGTTCGCGTTTGTATCAAACGCGCCGCTGCGCGTCAGCCTGGAGCCAAGCCCAGAGCTTTTCGAGGCGGTCGGCGATCTCGCGCTTCACGTTGGTCAACTCCTCCGCGCCGAATTTGCCGCCGGCCGGCGGATTGCGGCGGACGAAGAGGTAATACTTGATCTTTGGCTCCGTCCCCGAGCCGCGCACGGCCACTTTGCCGCCGCTTTCTAGCTCAAAGATCAGCATCTTTTCGCGCGGGATTTTCTCGCCCTCCACGTCGTGGAACTCCTCGCGGTCGAAGTCCTTCGTGGCGCGCACGGCGTCGCCGTCAAGGTCACGCGGAGGATTGTCAGCGTAGGAGGCGAGGAGCTTTTGGATGCGCGTGGCGCCCTCGGCGCCCTCCATCTGGATCGCGCCGTTTTGCTCGGCGAAGCAGCCGTATTCGGCGAAGATCGCGTCCAGTCGCTCGGCCACGGTCTGGCCGCTCGCCTTCGCGGCGGCGCACATCTCGGCGAACATCACCGCGGAGCCGTTGGCGTCCTTGTCGCGCGCGAAGTCGGCGCCCGAGTAGCCGTAGGACTCCTCGCCGCCGAACACGCAGTAGGTCGAGTGCTGGAGCCGCTCGGCGCGCGTTTGCGCCTCGGTGAGCGAGCGATACACGGAGCGGGCGACATCGGGCAGCGCGGCCTCGTAGCGGCCCATCTTCTGCCCGATGTATTTGAAGCCGGTGAGCGTGTCCACGCAGCGCACGCCGCGGCGGGCGGCGATGGCGCTCAGCAGGTCGGTGGTGACGAAGGTCTTCACCACTGCGGCGCGTCCGATATTCTCCGGGGTGAGCACGCCCTGCGCCCAGAGCGTCTCGACGCGGTGGTGCGCGATGAGCGCGGCGATCTGGTTGCCGGTGAGAAGCTGCATGCGGCCGTCCGGCCCGCGCACGGCCGCGCCGAGGCGGTCGGCGTCCGGATCGGTTGCGATCACGGCGTCGGCGCCCTCCTTTTCCGCGAGCCGCGTGCCCATCGCGAGGGCCTCGGCGTTCTCGGGATTGGGCGACTTCACCGTGGGGAAGCGGCCGTCGAATTCCGCCTGCTCCGCGACCACGAGGCAGGGCACGCCGAGGCGCTCGAAGGCCGGCAGCGTGCTCACGCCGCCCGTTCCGTGGATGGGCGTGAACACGATCTTCAGCGACTCGCGCTGCGCGGCAAACATCGCCGGATCGAGCACCAGCGTCTGGAGGCGCGCGAGGTAAGCCTCGTCCACTTCCGGGCCGAGCGTGGACACCGTGCCGCGCTGGTCATCGGGAAGCGTGGCCTCCGCGTCGCTGGCCGCGTTCACCTCCGCAATGATGCCGGAGGCATGCGGCTCGACGATCTGCGCGCCGTCCTCCCAATACACCTTGTAGCCGTTGTCGTGCGGCGGGTTGTGCGAGGCCGTGAGCACGATGCCGGAGGTGGCAAGGGTGTGCCGCACGGCGAAGGAAAGCTCCGGCGTGGAGCGCGGCCCGTCGAAGACCAGCACGTCCACCCCGCCCTCGGCCGCCGTGCGCGCCGCGAGGTCGCGGAACTCGGTGGAGAAATGCCGCGTGTCGTTCGCGATGACGAGCTTCGGCCGCCCGGCTCGCCCTTCCTTCTCGAAGTGACGGCGCAGGTAGGCGGCGAGGCCGCGGGTGGCGCGCGCGACGTTCTCGTAGTTCATCGCGTTCGTCCCCACGCAGGGAAACTCCGGCCGGCCGCCTGGCCCGCCCGCGCCCTGCTCGGCCCTCGTGACCGTCTTGCCGATGGTGCGCCCGCGCAGGCCACCGGTGCCGAAGGCGAGCGTGGTGAAGAAGCGGTCGTTGAGCTCGGTCCAATTGCCGGTGTCGATCAACTCGCGCACGCTGGCGAGCGCCACGGGGTCGCGCGCCGAGCCGAGGAGGCGGGCGACGTGACGGGCGGAGGACTCAAGGAGGCGCCCGTCCTTGACGGCGGCGCGCAGCGACTCGGCAAAGGTGTCAGGCATGGGGAGAGGGGGAATGCCGGAAAAGACGGTCGGATCAGGCCGTCGTGACGCCACGCGTCGGCTCGGACTGGTCCTCCTCAAGCGAGACGATGTGCAGCGCGTCGATCACGTTGCTCAAGTCGCGCTCGTCCACGTAGATGACCACCCGCTGGCCAACGGCAATGAAATCCTGATGAGGCACATGGAACTTCCGTCCGTCGCTCAAGTGCAGGGTGAAGGGTCGGAAAGCCCCGCGCAATCGCTGGCGGATTTCATCAAGGTTCGACATAGAGCATGGTTTCGCCTTCCTCCGAGCAAGTCAACGCCGGCTGGCTCGCTGACTCACGCATGATTACCGCCTTCCTTGTCGCCGCCGCGCGCCGCGAGCCGCTGCGCCGTGGCGTCCACGGCCCCACGGATGCGCTGCGCTTGCTCGACGGCGCGGGCGACGGCCCCGAGTTTCGCGGCCTCTTCGTCGAGGATTACTCCGGCCGCTGGCTCGCGCTGACCGACGGTCGCGGCCCGACGGGTCCGCCCGCGTGGCTGCGAGAGGCGATGGCGCAAGCGCCGACGCCCGCGCGCTCGCTCTATTGGAAGCGGCTCGACGTGCGCGAGCAGCCGGCGCCCGTCCACGTCGCCGGCGAGGAGATCACCGCGCCCTTCGAGGCCGTGGAGAACGGCTTGCGCCTCGGCATCGACTTCGCGGCCGGCTACTCGCAGGGCGTGTTCCTCGACCAGCGCGACAACCGCCGCCGCGTCCGCGACTGGTGCGCCGCGCGGCCGGGGGCGGAGGTGCTGAACTGCTTCGCCTACACCGGCGCGTTCTCGGTGGCCGCCGCGCTCGGCGGCGCGCGCACGGCCACGGCAGACCTCTCGCGGCGCTACCTCGACTGGGCACGCGACAACTTTGCCCGCAACGGCATCGATCCGGGCGCGCACGAGTTTCTCGCGGGCGACGTGTTCGACTGGCTGCGCCGCCTGCTGCGCCAGGGCCGCGCGTGGGACTTGGTGATCCTCGACCCTCCTACCTTCTCCCGCCCGCGCGGCGGCAAGCCCTTCCAGGCCGGACGCGACTTCGACCGCCTCGCCGCGCAGGCCGCCGAGCTGGTTCGTCCCGGCGGCGCTCTGCTCTGCTCGACGAACTACCGCGGCCTCGACCGCGGCGGCCTGCGCCGGATGATCCACGGCGCGCTCGGCCGCGGCTGGCGCCTCGACGCGCTGCCGATGGGCGCCGATTTCCCCGGCGACCCGTATCTCCAGGCCGTGTGGGCGGAGAGGTGCTGAGCCCGAGCCGAGAAGATGGCCGGGCCGAGAGGATGGAGGATGGCAGGCGCCCGGCTTGGAAAACGAAGCGCCGACCTCTGCTGGGACTGGCCGTTCGCGAGCATCCTGGTCGGCGTCACCCTGCCATCTTTCATCCTCTCGGTCCGTCTCAGCCCTTCTCGGTTCTCTTCCCCGCCAGCGCCACGCCGGCCAGAATCATCGCGCCGCCGAGCCACACGGCCCAGCCGATGCGCTCGGAGAAAAGCAGCCAAGCCATGATGCTCGACACCACCGGCTCGAAGAGGATCAGCATCGACACGAGCGTCGGTGAGAACCAGCGCACGGCCCAGTTCGCGCTGGTGTGCCCGATGAGTTGCGGAACGATCGCCAGGAGCGCCAGCCACATCCAGAAGGCTCCGCTCCGCCCCGTCACGAAGCCCGCGCTGCCGAGCAGTGCCCACGGCAGCAGCGTGAGGCCCCCCGCGCCGTAGGCCACCGCGGCGTATTCGCCGGTGCTGAGCCCGGCGCGCTGCGCCGCGCGCGCGAGCAGGCGATACACCGCCGCCAGGATGCCACCGGCGAGCGCCAGCAAGTCACCCAGCAACGGCTGCGAAGGCCGTGCTGCCGTCGGGACGGCGCCAGGATCGCCCGCATCCGGCACGCCCGAGGTGTCGCCCAGGCCAATGGCGAGCGCGCCGGCCAGCGACACCGCAATGCCCAGCCATTGCCGGCCGCTCAGGCGCTCGATCCCCATCCGCGTGCCGATGATCGCGGTCCACACCGGCCCGAGCGTCACGAGCACGGTGCTCGCCGCCACGGTTGTCAGCGAGAGCGAGGTGAACCAAGTCGCGAAGTGCAGCGCCACCACCACGCCCGAGAGCACCGCCCAGCCAATCGCGGCCCGCGGCACCTCGGCCCATCGCCGTGCCAGGGAAATCCACGCCGGCAGCAGGAACAAGCTCGCGAGCGCGAGACGGCCGCCGCCGAGCAAGACGTTGAGGAGGAAGCCATTCTCGCCCGCCGCGGCGTGCGCCAGTCGCACGAAGGTGGAGGCCGACGACATCGCCATCACGCCGACGGTGAGAAACAACACCGTGCGTCCCCGCGAGGGCGGCGCGGCGTCGAGTGTAGGATCGCGGGGCATCAAGGGTCGCCACGCTACGAATGGAACCCCTTGCGGCAAAGGTGGCCGCCCTATCCGGCCGCCTACGGCTTGCCGTCCGGCCGATTGCCCCGAAACTTTCCGTCCTCATGCCCCGCCCACC
>CALMOL010000196.1:7299-20911 GCA_937871685.1 uncultured Verrucomicrobiota bacterium | reverse complement strand
CGACTTCAGTCCCGGCGGGAGGTCTGCCGCGGCGAGGGCGCGGATCGCCTCGTCCATCTCCTCGGCGGCCTCGGCGCCGCCGGCGGGGCGCTCGTCGCGGTGCTTGGCGAGCAGGCGCCCGAGGACGTGGCGGGCCGGCGGCGCGAGGTCCGGCAATTGGTGCCACGGCAGGGGCGCCCCGACCTGCTGGCGCAGCAGCTCGAACTGCGAGCGGCCCACGAAGGGCGGGCGACCGGCAAGCATCTCCCACAGAATGCAGCCGAGCGAGTATAGGTCCGTGCGCGCGTCGAGGTCGGCGAACTCCTCGCATTGCTCGGGCGAGGCGTAGGCGGCGGTGCCGCGGAAGCCGGTGGTCACGGGGCCGATGGTCACCGGCACGGCGTCGGCCTCCACGCCGCGGGCGAGGCCGAAGTCGATGATCTTGAGCAGGCAGCCGCCCGCGTCGGCGAGGGCGCGGTGGCGCGAGTGCCCGGGTGGGAATTGCATCACCATCACGTTGGCGGGCTTGAGATCGCGGTGGATGATCCCCTGGCCATGGATGGCCTCCAGGCCGCGCGCGACCTGCGCGGCGAAGGCCAGGGCGCGCCCGACCGGCAGCGCGCGGTGCTTGTGCAGCCACGCATGGAGCGACACGCCGTCCACGAACTCCATCGCGTAGAAGAAGCGCCCGGGCTCGTCGTGGAGATACACCACGGGGGCGACGTTCGGATGGGCCACGCGGGCGGCCGCGCGGGCCTCGCGCACGAAGAGGCGCAGCGCCTCGGGATGCTCGACGTAGTTGGGGTGGACGACCTTGAGGGCCACCTCGACGCGCAGCCGCGGGTCGAAGGCGCGGTAGGTCATCCCCATGCCGCCCATGCCGAGCAGCCAGGGCGAGCCGTCCGGCCGCATGCGCAGCTCGTAGTGCGCATAGCGCTCCTGGGACGTGGGCTCGGCGGGCATCCGCGGGGGAGGAAAGCTTGGGATGGGGGAAGGGAAAGACGAGAAGCTGCGCCGTTTGCTCCCTACGACGCGACTCAGGGCGACGGATGACGCGGATCTCCTCCTAGCGGCCCTCGGCCTGGACAGGGTAATCGCCCTTCAGGGTGACCGGCTAAGGCGCGGGGGTGACCATACCAGGCACCCGAGTGTCTTGAAAGGTCACCGGGGTGCCTGCCGAAGTCACCAGGGTGACTTCCGAGGTCACTGGGAGTGCCTAGTGGGGTCACTCGAGTGACCCGCGAAGGCACTCGAGTGCCTTGCGCCGTCACTTGAGTGACCGCAACGAGCACTCGGAGTGCCTTCGGAGGTCACTCGAGTGACTTGGCCAGGCCTTCGAGTGACCCCGCAAGTCCTGGGGAGCGGCTTGCCAAGGCCTGCGCCGGCAATTTTCTTCTGGGGGGACGCCCGCGGAGGGTCAGCCTTGGGCCTTCCCGGGTCTTTATCCCAAGATGAGGCTGGATGTTATGGGTGTTTCTGGTGCCGCCACGAAAAAGGCCGCCGGGCGAGCCCGGCGGCCTTGGAGAGAGGATTCACCGCTTATTCATCCCGGCTGGTCGAGCCGCCAGTCACGAGGGGCAGCAGGTGCCACAGGAAGTAGGCCAGCGAGGTGATGAAGGCCGCCACGTAGGTGAAGGCCGCCGCGCCGAGGACCTTGCGGACGCCGGTGTTTTCCTCGGCAGTGCGCGTGAGGCCCATCTGATCCAGGATCACCTTCGCGCGGGAGGACGCGTCGAACTCCACCGGCAGGGTGATGAGGTTGAAGAGCATGATGACGCCCCAGCCGACCGCCATGATCATCAGAGCGGTGTGCCCCCTGACGAGGCCGGTGAACATGCCAAGAATCGGCAGCCACATCACCACCGAGGAGGCGATGTTCGTGGCGCCCACCGCCGCCATGCGCCACCGGAGCGGCGCGTAGGCAAGGTGGTGCTGAAGGGCGTGGCCGGTCTCGTGCGCGGCGATGCCGATGGCCGCAAGAGAGTTGCCGTGGTAGTTCTCGGAGGAGAGCACGAGGCGCTTGTTGGACGGGTCATAGTGGTCGCCCAGGAAGCCGTCTTGCTCGACGACGTCCACGTCCGAGATCTTGGCGGCACGCAGAATTTGCTGGGCGGCCTCCGCGCCGGTGTAGCCGGAGGACGCTGGCACTTCCGAGTAGCGCTTTACAACGCGCTTCACACGGAAGGTAGCCCACAGCGAAAGCGCCATGGTTCCAACGAAAAGAAGAATGGCTGCGAAGGTCATATTGATTGAGGTGATAGTGGTTAGACTGGGGGGAAGCGGGAACGTTCGATCAAAGCGGGTCAGAAACCAGCGCCATGACGGCACGGTCCACGCCGCTGGGAATCGGCCGGCCTACCTGGGTCGGCAGCCCATTTCCGCGTGGTCAACCCGCTTGGCCGGCGGCCTTCGCGGCTTCCCAGGCGGCGTCCCACTCGTCCAGGCTGGCCGGCTCCCCGTCCGGGGAGCGGTCGCCCAGGGCGGCCTCGGCGTGCCGGAAGCGGGCGATGAACTTCTCGGTGGCCCGGCGCGCGCACACCTCGGCGTCGTGGCCGGCGCGGCGGGCGAGGTTCACGGCGGTGAAGAACAGGTCGCCCAGCTCGTCTTCGACGCGACCAGGATCACCGGAAGCGAGCGCCTCGGCCAGCTCGGCGCTTTCTTCGCGCAGCTTGTCGAGCACGGGGGCAGGGTCGCGGCCGGGCCAGTCAAAGCCGACGCGAGCAGCCTTGGCCTGAGCCTTTTGCGCGTGCATCAGCGTGGGGAGCGCGCGGGACAGACCATCGAGGGCGGAGGCGGAAGCGGCGGGCTTTTCCCGGCGCTTGATCTCGTCCCACTGCGCCAGCGCCGCGCCCGAATCGCGGATGCGGCCCGCGTCCGGGCCAAAGACGTGCGGATGGCGGTGAACCATCTTTTCGATGACGCCCGTGGCCACGTCGGCGAGGGACCATTCACCCCGCTCGGCTGCGAGCTGCGCGTGAAAGACCACGAGGAAGAGGAGATCACCCAGTTCCTCTCGCAGGTTGTCGTGGTCGCCCGCCTCGATGGCAGCCACCGCCTCGTGGGTCTCCTCCAGCAGCGAGCTGCGCAGAGACTCGTGCGTCTGCTCGCGGTCCCACGGGCAGCCGTCCGGCGCGCGCAGGCGGGCGACAAGGCGGACGAGGTCGGCAACGGGGTCGGGCGTGGTTTCCAAGGCCGTGCACGGTAGCCGGCGCGCCTGATGAGCAGCCAGAATTTTTACTGGGCCCGACAGACGGAGGCGCCCACGCCGCCGAGCCGCCCGCGGCCCTTTCCCGCCGCGCGCGGGCGTGCTTTCTTCGCAGCCCGCCGGTCCCGGCGGTGCCCGACCTTGAAAGACACGTTTTACCTCACCACGGCGATCGACTATCCGAACGCCGCGCCGCACATCGGCCACGCCTACGAGAAGATCCTCGCCGACGCCCTCGCTCGCTACCACCGGCTGCGCGGGAAGGACGTGTATTTCCTGACGGGCGTGGACCAGCACGGGCAAAAGGTGGCGCAGGCGGCCGCCAAGGAAGGGATGCCGCCGCGCGAGTTCGCCCTGCGCAACACGGAGAAGTTCCTTTCCGACTACCGGCATTTCGACGTGTCGTTCGACGCGTGGGCAGCCACCACAGACCCGCGTCATGTCCGGGCGGTCCAGGCAGCGCAGCAGCGCCTCTTCGATTGCGGCCAGATCTACAAGGGCGGCTACGAGGGGCACTACTCCGTGCGGCAGGAGCAGTTCCTCACCGACAAGGAGCGCGGCGCGGACGGCGAGTTCGGCCCGGAATGGGGCGAGGTCGTGTTCCTGCGGGAGGAGAACTATTACTTCAAGCTCGGCGAGCACCGCGAGTGGCTGGTCAACTTTATCGCCACGCATCCCGAGTTCATCACTCCGGCCTGGCGCGCCGCCGATGCACTCCATGCGGCGCAGAAAATATCCGGCGACCTGTGCATTTCCCGCCCGAAGGCGCGCCTGGACTGGGGCATCGAGCTGCCCTTCGATCGCGATTACGTCACTTACGTGTGGTTCGACGCGTTGCTCAACTACGTGACCTTCGCCGGCTGGCTGGCCGGGGAGAAGAAACCGGGCGAGGCCGGCCTGCCGGACTTTGCGCGCTTGTGGCCGGCCGACTGGCAGGTCATCGGCAAGGACATCCTCGTGCCGGCCCACGGCATCTACTGGCCGATCATGCTCCACGCGCTGGGTTTCCCGGACGAGGCGATGCCGCGTCTGCTCGTCCATGGCTGGTGGAACGTGCGCGGCGAGAAGATGAGCAAGAGCCTTGGCAACGTGGTGTCGCCCGACGCCATCGCTGACCGCTTCGGCGTGCCGGCGCTGCGCTACTACCTGCTGCGCGACATCACCACCGGCGCGGACGCCGACTTCATGCTTGACCGCGTCGTCTCGCGCTACAACGCCGATCTCGCCAACGGCCTCGGCAACCTCCTCAACCGCAAGCTCACGATGGCCCGGCGCTATCGCGGAGGCCGCATCCAGCGCGGCGCGGCGGAGGCCGACGAGATCACACGCGTGCGCGAGATCGCCGAGGTGGCCGTGCAGGACTACCGCCGCGCCATGGACGCCGCTCTCCCGCACGCCGCGCTGGAGGCGCTGTGGGCCATCGTGACCGCGGGGAACGCGCTGGTGGACTCCTCGCAGCCCTTCAAGCTCGCCAAGCTCACGGACGATCCCGCCGCGCAGGAGCGCCTCGACGCCGTGCTCTACGCGCTGGCCGAGGGGCTGCGCATCGTGGGCTTGCTGCTTTGGCCCGCCTTGCCCGAGGCGGCGGACGCCATCCTCACGCAGTTGGGCGTTCCCGTGCCGCCGGTCGGCGAGGACCGCCTGCCGCTCTGCGCGTGGGGCGGCTTGGCCGATGGCCACCAGCTGGGCGAGCCCCGGCCCTTGTTTCCGCGCATCGAGTTGACGGCGGAAGGCTGAGCGCGGACCCATCGGTCATATAAGCCCTATATGACCTATACAACATATGGGACAGTGTGACACTCAAGCTCCCACCACCGCCTTCCCAAGCGACCGCTTCCATGATGTAAACGTCCCCATGAGAATCATCCTCTCCCTCCTCAGCGCCGCCCTGCTGCCCACCGCCGCCCTCGCTCAATGGCAGGGTCTCGGAGCGCCCGAGAAACCCGAAAAGCCAGACGGCCTCGGCACCACGCTCAAACCATCCCCGACTCCCCTCGCCAAGCCGGCGAAAGGAAAAAAACGCCCCGCGGCGGCGAAGCGCGAGGACGGCGAAATGGGTGTCCCCTTCGACGGCCCCGGCGGTCCGCGCTCGGGCACCGAGCGCGACGGCTCCGGCGGCATCACCGGCCGAGTGGACCGCAATGGAAAGTCCGCGACGCGGCGCGATTCCTCCGGCCGCATCACTGGCTCCAGCTCGGACAACCCTGACGGCAGCTCGACGACTTACCGAGACTCTTCCGGCCAGATCACCGGGCGGGTGGACCGCAGCCCGGACAAGAAGTCGGCCACCGCGCGCAACACCGATGGCACCATTCGCTACACGACGAGCACGAATCCCTCCGGCGACACCACGACCTACCGCGACAGCTCCGGCCGCATCATCGGCACGCGCTACAAGACTCCGGGTGGAAACATCGTTTACCGGAACTCGTCCGGCGAGATCACCGGGCCGAACTTTCGCTGAGCCACTGGGCACCCCGCGTCGTCTGCTGGCTGCTTTGCCCGCCGCGGCGCGGCGGCCTAGGTATTTCTCCGCGCGGGAACCTGGCGCGTCGCGGCGCGAAGGCTGCTAGGTCAGGAGTGGACGCTGTTTCAATGCCTATTCCCCTTCCTCCGAACGAGGGCCGCCGCGTGGCGGCTCTCCGCCAGCACCGCTTGGTCGGCACCGCGCCGGAGCGCGAGTTCGACGATATCGCGCGCCTGGCCGCGTTGATTTGCGGGACGCCCATTGCCCTGATGAGCCTCGTGGATGCCGATCGCCAGTGGCTCAAGGCGCGCATCGGACTCGACGTCGCGGAGACGCCGCGCGAACACGCCTTTTGTTCCTACACGATCCTCGGTGATGACATCCTCGTCGTGGAGGACGCCACCAAGGATGAGCGCTTCGCGCGCAACCCGCTGGTCACGGCGGACCCGCACATCCGCTTCTACATGGGCGCGCCGCTGGTGGATAACTCCGGCCATGCGCTCGGCTCCCTGTGCGTGATCGATCGCCGGCCGCGGACGCTGAATGCCACGCAGCGCGATGGCCTGGAAACGCTGGCCCGCCACATGAGTTCGCTGCTGGAGCTGCGCCGCGTGTCCTCCGAGCTGGCCGGCGCGCTTGATGAGGTGAAGGCGTTGCAAGGCCTCCTGCCGATGTGCTGCCATTGCAAGGGCATCCGCGACGACGCCGGCTACTGGAAGGGGCTGGAGGAATACCTGGCCGAGAAAACAGGCGCGGACTTTTCCCATGGCATCTGTCCGGCGTGCTTTGAGAAGCATTATCCGGAAATCTTCGCCCAGCACCGCGACGAGATTCACTGAGGACCGCCGGCGCGGCATTGATGCCGCCGCCTTGCCCGCGCAAAGTCCGTTCGTGACGCCGGCCCCCGACATGAACGCCGTCGTGGGCACCCACGACCTGCTGTGGCTGGTGCTCGACTCGCTGCGCTGGGACGCGACCGTGGGCGAATGGGAGCGCACGCCCCGCCTCCGGCGGTTGCTGGCGCCGGGCAGCTGGGAAAAGCGGCACACGCCGGGATCGTTCACGTGGCCGGCGCACCACGCGTTCTTCGCGGGCTTCCTGCCGACGCCGGCCGACCCGGCGGCACCGCGCGAGCGCTTGTTCGCGGCGGAGTTCGCCGGCAGCGAGACGACCGGCCCGCGCACGCGCGTCTTCGCGGCGGACAACATCGTTGCCGGCCTGCGGGCGGCGGGATACCACGCGCTTTGCGTTGGCGGGGTCGGCTTCTTCAATGGCCTGACGCCGCTGAGCCGCGTGTTTCCCGCAATGTTCGACGAACATCACTGGCGGCCGGAATTCGGGGTGACGGAGCGGGAGGCGCCGGCGCGCCAGTTTTCGTTCGCGGCGGAGCGCATCCAAGCGGCCTCGCCCGCGCCGCTGCTCACGTTTTTGAACGTCGCGGCGATGCATCAGCCGAATTATTTTTACCTGCGCGACCACGGCCCGGACGACCTCGCCAGCCACGCCGCCGCGTTGCGCGCGGTGGATGCGGCGCTGCCCGTGCTGCTCGCCGCCTGCGCGGCGCGACCGCGACCGACCTTCTTCATCGTCTGCTCCGACCATGGCACCCTCTACGGCGAGGACGGATGGACCGGCCACCGCGTGGGGCACGCGGCGGTGTGGACGGTGCCCTACGCGCACGGATGGTTGCGCCCGGCCGACTGGCCTTCTTCCTCATGACGCTCCGCGAACGCGTCCGCGCCGGCGGCCTCTTCCAAGGGTATGCCTACGGCTACCCGCACAAGACGGCGTATCGCCCGCTGGACCCGCCGGCGGAGCTCGGAGAAGCGTGGGCCGGCGAGGAGGTCGGCGCGCTGTTCCTCTACGCTCACCTGCCTTTCTGCGAGGCGCGCTGCGGGTTCTGCAACCTCTTCACCACGACCGGCGCCGAGCCTTCGCTCGTGGCCCTCTACCTCGACGCGCTGGAACGGCAGGCGGATGCCGTGCGCGGCCTGATGCCGGCGCCGCCCCGCGCGTCGCGGGTGGCGCTGGGCGGGGGCACGCCGACGTTTCTTTCGGTCGCCGAGCTGGAGCGCTTGTTTCGCATCCTGGAGGTGTTTCCGCGCGCGGAATCGGCGCCGGTGGCGGTGGAGATGTCGCCTGGCACGATCGATCCCGCCAAGTTGGCTTGGCTGCGGGAGGCGGGTGTGACGCGCGCGAGCCTCGGCGCGCAAAGCTTTCATCCCGACGAGACGCGCGCCTTGGGGCGGCCGCAGGACCCCGCGCTCGCGCGGCGGGCGCTCGGCTGGCTCCGCGCGGCAGAGTTCCCGGTGCTGAACGTGGACCTCATCTACGGCATGGCTGGCCAGACTCGCGCGAGCTGGCGGGCTTCGCTGGAAGAGGCCACGCGCTTCGATCCGCAGGAGCTTTTCCTTTATCCGCTCTACGTCCGCCCGCTCACGGGCATGGACCGGGCCGGCCGGCGGCCGATCGACGCGCGCGAGGCGCTTTACCGCGAGGGCCGGGACTGGCTGCTGGAGCGCGGCTGGCGGCAGGTCTCGATGCGCTTGTTCCGCTCGCCCAATCATCCCGCGGCGCCGACGCCGGAATATTGCTGCCAAGAGGACGGCATGCTGGGCCTCGGCGCCGGCGCGCGCTCCTACACTCGCGGCCTCCATTACTCGACGGAGTGGGCCGTCGGCCGCGCGGGCGTGCGGGAGATCATCGACCATTACCTGCGGCTCCCGGCCGGAGAGTTCACGCGCGCGGCCTATGGCTGTCGGGTGTCGGACGCGGAGCAGCGCCGCCGCTACGTGATCAAGGGAATCCTGCGCGCCAATGGACTCGACGCGGCTGCCTACCGGGCGTGGTTTGGCACGTCGGCCGCAGAAGACTTCCCGGCGCTCGCCGAGCTGGTGGAATGCGGCGCCGCCGCGTGGGAAGGGGAGGTGCTCCGACCCACCACGCTCGGGCTGGAATGGAGCGACGTGATCGGCCCGTGGCTCTACTCGGCTGAGGTAGAGGAACGCATGCGCGCCTATGTCCTCGCCTGATCCTCGCTGGTCCATCCTCTGGCGCGGCCCGCTCGCGAGCTGCAACTACGCGTGCCCCTACTGCCCTTTCGCCAAGACGCGCGACGACCGCGCGGCGCTGGCGGACGACGCGCGTCGCCTCGGTCGCTTCGTCGATTGGGTAGCCGGCCGAGCCGAGCGCATCGGCGTGCTGTTCACCCCGTGGGGCGAAGCGCTCGGGCACCGCGCTTATCAGGAGGCGATGATTCGGCTCAGCCATTTGCCGAACGTGTGGAAGGTCGCCGCGCAGACGAATCTCTCCGCCTCGCTCCCCTGGCTCGCGCGTGCCAATCCCGCGACCACCGCGCTCTGGGCGACGTATCATCCCGGCGAGACGACGCTGGCGCGGTTTCTCCGCCAATGCGCCACCGCGCAGGCCGCGGGCGTGCCGTTTAGCGTGGGCATCGTCGGCCGGCGGGAGGTCTTCGACGACATCGAGCGGCTGCGCGATGCGCTCGATCCAGCGATCTACGTTTGGATCAACGCCTGGAAGCGTGAGGCTGATTACTACACGGCGGATGAGGTGGCGCGCCTGGAGCGGATCGACCCGCATTTCCGTCTCAACCTTCACCCGCAGCCGACGCGCGGCGGCCTTTGTCTCGGTGGGCACACCACTTTCACCGTGGACGGTGCGGGCGACGTGCGCCGCTGCCATTTCCTCGGCGGCGTCCTCGGCAATATCTACGAGGCCGGCTTCGAGGCGGCGCTGCGGCCGCGCGCCTGCCCAGCCGCGACGTGCGGCTGCCACATCGGCTACGTGCACTACGAGCCGCTGCGGCTCCACGAGGTGTTTGGCGACGGCGTGCTGGAGCGCATCCCGGCCGCTTGGCCGGCGAGTGCTTTGCCCGCGCGGGAGGGCGCGCTATCCTCCGTCGCATGAGTCTGCTCAACCGCCTGTTTGGCCGCGCCGAAGCGCCTTCCCCCGCCGCATCGGTCCCGCGCGTGTGGCGCCAAGGGGATGTGTTCCTCATCGCCGTTGGCGTCGTGCCGACGGACGCCGTGACCGTGCGGCCGGTGCTGGCAGAGGGCGAGGCGACCGGCCACTCCCACGCCCTCGCGCCGGAAGCGCCGGCCCGGGTGCGGCGGAACGGGGCCGACCTTTACGTGGAAGTGACGGGCGCGGAGGCCGTGGTGCGGCACGAGGAGCACGGCCCGATCACGCTGCCCAGCGGCAGCTACGCCGTGCGCATCCAGCGCGAATATCACCCGAAGGAAATCCGGCGCGTCGTGGACTGAGCATGGCGAAGGCAATCGCGGACGAACTCGCCAAGATGATCCGCGCCGGGGCTGCCCCCAGCCGGCACGTCGGACGGATCGTGGATCTGACGGGCGTGCCCTCCCTCGCGGGCGCGCCGGCGGAACTCACGTGCCACACGCTGATCTGGCACGGTTTTCCGGCCGAGACGTGGCCGGCCGCGTGGCGCGTCAGCCACAAGCTCGATCTTTCCGGCGCTCCCCATCTCACCCGTTTGCCGTCGGGACTGCGGGTGCCGGTGCTGTGGCTGCGCGACTGTCCCTCGCTCGAGGAACTGCCGGAGAACCTGAGCGCGGATTTTCTCGACGCAAGCGGCTGCCGCTCGTTGCGAGTCTGGCCGGAAAGCGCGCGCGTCTCCGTGGGCTCCGTGACGGCGCGGGAATGCGCCACGCTGGCCGAGCTTCCCGCCGGCTTGGGGCCGCTTTCCGCGTTGGACGTGCGCGGTTGCCGCCGGCTGAAAGCGCTGCCGCCAGATCTCGTCGTTTCCTCGTGGGTGGACATTGCGCGCACAGGGATCGAGAGCCTTCCGGAATCAATGCGCGGCGTCGGCCTGCGCTGGAACGGCACCGCCATCTCGGCGCAGGCGGCGTTCTTCCCCGGAACGCTCACGGCGGCACAGGCGCTGGCGGAGCCGAACGCCGAGGCGCGGCGCGTGCTCGTCGAGCGGATCGGGTTCGAGCGCTTCCTGCGCGAGGCCAAGGCCAGCGTGCTGCACGAGGATCGAGATCCCGGTGGCGTGCGCCAGTTGCTGCGGGTGAAGCTCGGGGAAGACGAGCCGCTGGTGTGCGTCTCGGTGGGGTGCCCTTCGACGGGCCGGCGCTACCTCATCCGGGTGCCGCCGGACATGCGCACGTGCCATCAGGCGGTGGCTTGGACGGCGGGCTTCGACCGGGCAGAGGATTACCGTCCGGTGCAGGAGACTTGAGCGAGTTCAGCGCGGCGGCCACCGCCCACGCGCAGGCGTCGCGGCCTTCGGAGAGAAGCCCCGGCAGATCGTCGCCGAAGGCGTTGACCTCCAGCACCCAGGATCGTCGAGATCCCACCTCGGGCGCGAGATCCACGCCCGCTCCCAACGCTTGCGGAAAGCAGGCCAGCGCCGCCGTGGCCGGCGCGAGCAGCGCTTCCGTTCGCGCCGCGCCCAACTCCGCGGCGAGAGCATCCTGGTCGCCGCGCCGGGCGCCCAACTGGAGATTGGTGAAGGGAGTGGCCGCGAGGCGCGGCACGACGAAGCGACGCGCGCCGCCGATGACGACCACGCGCCAGTCCATGCGGCCGCCGCGCCAGCCGGCCTTCGGAATCCACGCTTGCGCCAGCGCGCGCTCGGCGCAGAGCGCGTCCACGAGGGTGGCCACTTCGCCGGGGTCCGTAATCCGGCGCACGCGGCGCGCGTTGTAGAGGCGCATCCCGGCGTGGTCGCGGACTAGCTCCGTCGTGGTGAAAGCTTGGCAGCGGGCTCCGCGTCGCTCGAAGGCCACGGTGCCGGATGCGGACGAGCCGTGGCACAGCTTGAGGAACACGCGGCGGCAATCGGCCGCGGCCATGCGCGCGAGGAGGTCGTCGAAGGATTCCGGCACGCCCAGCCCGCGCGGCACCGGCACGCCGCGGCTGGCTAAAAGCTGGTCCGTCGCTGCCTTGTCAAACATGATGCCCACGTCCGACGGCGGCACGAACCAGCGCACCGCCGCGGCATGGGCGTGCAATCTTGCCGCTATCTGCGCCAGGATCGCGCGCCAGCCGAGATACCATTGCCGGGACGGCCACAGCCGGCCGGGATCATTCTCGAGCGCCGCCACCTCGCGCCGCGAGCATCGGTTCCAGCGGGAGGCATTGGGGTCTTCCTCGTCATTTTCACCCGCGCCGAGCGCGAGGATACCGCGCTCAACCTCCCAGTTCTTGCCGGGGGATTCCAGCCGCACGAACACTTCGCGCCCCGCGAAGGATTCCCAACGCACCCGACCGCGCAGCACCTGCAGCCAAGCCAGCACCGTCGGCCGCTGGCCAGTCGCTTGGCGCGCGGCGCGCAGGAAGTTCTCGACCCGGCGCGATTCCGGGTTGCCCACCACGACGAAATCCGCGCTCACTCGCTCACGGCCACGTAGCGAAAGTCGCCGTCTTCCGGGGTCTCCTGCTTGGAAACGTCCACGTGCGGGAACTTCGCCGTCAGCCGCCGCATCATGTCGTCCGAAAGGTAATGGCGATGAAGATCCAGCCGGCGCAGGCGGGCAATCGCGGGGCTGGCGAGCAATGCCTCGGCGCCCTCGTCGGACAACGTGCCGAGAGAAAGGTCCAGCTCATGGAGCCGCTCCGTGATCGGCGCGCTGGCCACGAGCTTGGCGATGTGGTCCTGCCTCCGCGCATTACGAAGGCCAAGCCGGCGCAAATGCGGAAAAACCTCTCCGGCGAGCAGCGGAGCGAGATCCTCGTCGGACGCGTCGCCGCCGTAATCGTCCGTGCCCAGCCAGAGCTGGAGTTCCCGCAGCAGGGGCAAGTCGGCCGCGAGGACTTCGCGCACCACGGCGCCGCGCAGGCCGCCGGTCTCGATCACCAGTGAGCGAAGCGCCGCGTGGCGCAGCCGCGAGCCGAAGGTAAGATTACTGCTTCCGCGGATGCGGAAATGCTCCAGCGCCGGATACGCGAGGAAGAGCGGCGAGACGTCGCCCTGCTCGATCCACGAGCATTCCGACTCCTCCGAAAGCATCTCGCCGAAGAAGATGCCGCGCAGTTTGGATAGTCGGTCGCGCGCGCCGGCGAGCAGTTGCACCGGCTCGTCGTTCGCCTCGGCCCCGTCCGCAAACCACATGCCGATGATGATCGCCGGCACCTCCGCCGCGCCGCCCTGCTCCACGAAACGCTCGAAAAGCTCGGCGAACGACATGTCCGAGTCGTAGTCAACCCGCAGGCGATAGATGCGGGTGGGATCGATGGGCTCATCCACCACCTCGGACGTGAAGTCCGCGACGGGGTGCCCAAGCCATTGGGTCCGGTGTTCGGTGAACATTCTACCGCCTGTAGCCGCACAGCATGCCGGTGCCAGCGAGAATTACATTGCGCCGTCGAACCAGCGTGTCCTGGCATCACCGCTGGGCAAACCACTCCTCGGCTTCCGTGCCGGCCGCGCCGGCCTCCAGCTCCAGGGGCGAGAATGGGTAACCTTCGACCATGCACTCGCGCAGGTAAACGCGCAGGAAAGCCCGCGCGCCGCCGAGGCGCTCGTATTGCGCCACGTGGGCCAGCTCGTGCGCGAGCACGCCGCGGTCGCGCCGCCAGGGCGGGCGCACGTAGATGCCGCGCAGCGCCGCCAATCCGGCCGGCGAACGCGGCGCGCTGAAGCCCCCGAGCCGGCGCGCCCACGGCGGGACCGGCAGCGGCACTTCCTCGACCACGAGCACGCGCACCTCGGCGGCGGCCCGCACGCCGAGGCGGTCCCGCGCGTAGGCGAGGAGCCCCGGCGGCAGCGGCTCGCCGTCGCGCAGGATGCGCGCCTCCTGCCGCCCGATCCAGCGCGCCACCCACGGCACGAGCGGCGGCAGGACGACGGCCGCCGCCAGCCGGCGGAGGGGGCGAAGAGCGGTCATGCTGCCCGATGCCAACGCGCGACGAGGCGGCTAGACGGCCGCCATGGAGGCGGCCCCGTCCGCGCCGCGGACGGGTCGCCG
>CALMOL010000196.1:0-7289 GCA_937871685.1 uncultured Verrucomicrobiota bacterium | reverse complement strand
TCGGTCCAGCCGCGGACGGCGATCTGGCCGTCCTTCGCGTCGATGGCGAGGACGGAATAGACCGTCCCGTCCGCGGCGCGGACGGGTCGCCGCCACCAGCGACAAGCTTACGGCGCCCGCACCTCAACCTGGAAGAACTGCCGGCCGCCGGGATCTTTCGGTCCCACGATTTCACCCAGGGAACCCGTGGTCGGGAAGGCAAGCACGTTGGCGGGCACGTCCCACGGGGTCCACGACTGGAGGTCGAACGAGGAGAGGACGCGGTAGCCGCGGTTGGCCAAGCGCGGGAAGACAACGGAGATTTGGTTGCCGGGGCGCGGCTCCACGTTGTAAGACCACCGTTCGGAGGCGAGAAGCGGATTGGTGCCGAGCAGGTATTCGAAGAAGTTCTCGGTGCCGTCGCCGTCGGGGTCGGCCATGTCCTGGGCGGCCGGCGCGGTGGTGGAGCCGAACCGGGCGAGCTGCCATTCCGGGAATGTCTGGTAGGAGGTCGCGGGGCCGTTGATCCACGCGGCGAGGAGGTTCACGGCCTCCTGGTTGATCTCGTTGGTGGCGAGGGGCGGCATGTGGATGCCCGAGTTGATCGCGGCGCTCACGCGGCGGTGGATCATCGAGTGGGCGGTGTTGCCGCGGACGATCACGCGGTTGGCGGCGTCGCCGAGGGGATTGACGAGCGCGCCGTCGATGATGCCGGTCTGCCCGGTGCTCAGGAGGGTGCGCGCGTCCCAGTTGCCCTGCGCGGGACCGCCGGGCTGGTGGCAGGAAACACAGTTCACGGCGAGGTAGGAGCGCACGCGCCACTCGAGCGTGGTGGTGGCGTCGTCGGCCCGGACGTAGCGCGCGTAGCCGGCCGCACTGGGCGAGCCGGGCGAAGTCAGATACCCGGCGCCGTGGAGGGCCACGATCTGGTTTTGCGTCTGCGAGCCGAAGACGTTGGCCCGGTTGAGCTGCGGCGTGTTGAAGGAGAGCGCGAAGCCGGCCGCGGTGGTGTGGCAGTTCAGACAGTTCGTGCGGCTCGGATAGATCCAGGTCTGGGTGCGCGTGGCGCCGCCGCTTTCCGTCACGGTGAAGTTTTGCGTGTCGCCCGCGTCGGGCACGAGGTCGGCGTTGGTCTGGTCAGCCCGCCACTTGTAGGTGATGCCGTAGATGCCGTCCGACGTGCGGACGATGAAGCGCGTCTCGACGCGCCGCTTGTTCGACGCGCCGGTCCCGGAGCGGTTGAGGTCAAGGTCGAAGTGCTTCACCCACACGGTGCCGGCCGGGAACGTCCAGTTGCCGTCCTCGCTGAACGCCATGGTGTTCGCCGTGTTCGGAATCGAAAACCAGCGGAGCTTCTCGGCGAAGTCCGACCAGAACGGGACGTTCGGCTCGTAGGCGACGACGCCGGCGTTCGGCGTGAGCGTCGCGAGGTTGGAAAAGGCGCCGGTCGCCGCAAGCGTGGCCGGGAACGTCGTGGTGGGCGCGCCGGAGGCGACGAGCCGCAGCAGGCGGCCGGGATCGGCGGCGCCGGCCGTGGCGAGGTAGCAGATCAGGACGTCGTTGTTCCGCGGGTCGGTGCCGAAGGCCACAAGCGAAGACTTGTTGCCGATCAGAACCTTGGTAGCCGGGGTGGTCGTGCCCGCGCCCGTGGCCTCGTTGAGCGGCACTCGCCAGATGTTTCCGCCGTAGTCGGCGAACACATACTGGCCGTAGAGGGCCGGCAGGTTGGACCCGCGATACACGAGCCCGCCGGTCACGGAGAAGCCGTCCGAGCGCGGATAGTCGAGGATGGGGTCGATGAAGACGGCCGCCGCCGGCGGGGTGCCGGAGCCGGGCCGCGCGATGAGCCCCTCCCGGTAGTTCCAGCCGTAGTTGCCGCCCTTGACGATGAGGTCGATCTCCTCGCGCGCGCCCTGGCCGACGTCGCCGACGTAGATCCGGCCGGTGGGCGGATCGATGGAAAAGCGGTAGGGATTGCGCAGGCCCACCGCATACCATTCCGTCCGCACGCTCGTCGGCGACACGGCGGAGCCGTTGAACGAGGTGGCGCCGACCCAGGGGTTGTCCGCGGGGACCTTGTAGTTGGCCGTGCCGGTCACGCCGTTGATCACGACCGCCGGATGGGTGTTCGGCTCGAGGTTGGCCGCGCGACGGTCCACGTCCAGGCGGATCATGCCGGAAAAGAAATCCTTGTTGATGCGCTGGGAGTTGGCGCCCGTGTCGTTGGCGTCGCCTTCGTCGCCCAACGAGACGTAGAGGTAGCCGTCCGAGCCAAAGCAGAGGTCGCCGCCGTTGTGGTTTGTGAAGTCGTCCGCCTGGGAAAGCAGGATCTGCTCGGAGGCCGCGTTGGCCACGTTGGGGCTGGCCGAGACGGTGAAGCGCGACACGCGTTGAAACAGGTTGTTGCTCGCGTCCCGCGTGGAATAGAAGATGTAGAAATACCCGTTCGTGGCGTAGTTCGGGTGGAAGGCCAGCCCGAGCAGGCCGCACTCGTTGCCGGGAGGGGGGCCATACACGGGAAACGAGGCGCGGGTGGTCAGGTCGAGGAAGACCGAGGATGCCGGGCTGGCCAAGTTGGTGATCACCTTGATCTTGCCGGCCTTTTCGATGACGAAGATGCGGTTCGTCTCGCCGGGTGGTGTCACCGCTTTCAGCGGATAGTCAAAGGTGATGCCGGGGAAGGCATCCGCCAGCGCATAGCCGGTCGTCGGGGCACTGGCCGGGAGCGCGCCTGCGGCGAAGAGGGTGGTGTTTGGCACGCGCGTGAGCTGCGCGGTGGCCGGGCCGGCCAGCATGGCGGCCAGCAGCAAAAAGGCCGCCGGGCGAAGCGCGCGGACGGCCGAGAAAGGCAGGTGGGGGACAATCATGGCTTCAGGGGACGAACGGCAGATGACAGAAGTCTGGCGGACCATCGCAGCAAAAGTCGCGCCCGCGCGGGAGAAAGCGAGGAGCGTGGCATGACAGAACATATCCTTTCATCATGATACGTGAATAAATCCTTTGCCTAGCCACGAACGACGGCGGAACTTTCTCGGCCATGAGCCTGCCGCCCTCGTTCTTTTTCGATGCTCGCCAGCCGGACGGAATCCACCCGCTGGAGCGTCTCCTGCGCGAGCGCATCGTCATCATCGACGGCGCGATGGGCACGAACGTCCAGGCGCGCCGGCTGACCGAGGCGGACTTCCGCGGCGCGCGCTTCGCCGACCATCCATCTGATCTGAAGGGCAACAACGACCTCCTCTCGCTCACGCGGCCGGAGCTGATCGAGGAGATTCACGCGGAGTTCCTGCGCGCCGGGGCGGATCTGATCGAGACCAACACCTTCAACGCGACCTCGCTCTCGCAGGCCGAATACGGCCTGGAATCGCTCGCCTACGAGATGAACGTGGCCGCCGCCGGCTGCGCCCGCCGCGCCGCCGACCGCGTGGCCGCCGAGGATGGCCGGCCGCGCTTCGTGGCCGGCGCGATCGGGCCGCTCTCGAAGACGCTTTCCATTTCCCGCGACGTCAACGATCCCGGCGCGCGCGACGTGACCTTCGACCAAGTGCGCGCCGCCTACGCCGAGGAAGTGCGCGGCCTGCTCGACGGCGGCGTGGACGTGATCCTCATCGAGACGATCTTCGACACGCTCAACGCCAAGGCCGCCATCGTGGCCGTCCTGGACCACTTCGACGAGCATCCTTCCCAGCGCGTGCCGATGATGATCTCCGGCACGATCACCGACCTGTCCGGCCGCACGCTCACGGGCCAGACGGTGGAGGCGTTCTTCACGTCGGTGTCCCACGCGCCGATCCTGAGCGTGGGCCTGAACTGCGCGCTCGGCCCGCAGGAGATGCGCCCGCACATCGAGGCGCTGGGCCGCGTGGCGCCGATCTACGTGAGCGCCTACCCGAACGCCGGCCTGCCCGACCCGCTCTCGCCCACCGGCTTCCCGGAGACGCCGGAAACGCTCGCGCCGCAGTTGAAGGCCTGGGCCGAGGACGGCCTGCTGAACATCGTGGGCGGCTGCTGCGGCACCACGCCGGCGCACATCAAGGCCATCGCCGAGGCGGTGCGGGGGATCAGGCCGCGGCCGTTGCCGAGCGCCGAGCCGAGGCTGCGGTTGAGCGGCCTGGAGGCGTTGGTGGCGTAATAAACTCGAAGCTCGAAGTTCGAAACTCGAAACAAGCGCCGAAAAGGCTGGAAAGGCCGAAAGCACGGCGCAAGCGGCAATCGAATATGGCCGGAGCTGACGAGAGCGACGAAGACCCGCGCATCCGCGACGGCGATGATTCCAGCTATGGCTTGGAGGAGCGCACGTTTCGGTTTGCCAAGGATATCCGCGCTTGGGTGAGGCGATTGCCTGTCTCCATTGCTCACCAAGAGGATGTGCGGCAGTTGGTCCGTGCCTCCGGTTCGGTGGGCGCAAACTTCATCGAAGCCGTGGAATCGCTGAGCAAGAAGGATTTCGGCTATCGCGTGAAGGTCTGCCGGAAGGAGGCGAAGGAATCCCGCTATTGGTTGCGCCTGCTCTCGGTCGAGGACGACCCCTCGCTGGAAGAGCGCCGCCGCGCCTTTGTCCAGGAGGCCTCGGAACTCATGAACATCTTCGGCGCAATCGTCCGCAAGAACACTTGAAGGCCCTTTTTGGCCCTTCGCTTCCTTTCCCGCTTTCCGACCTTCCGACCTTTTCGGCGCTTGTTTCGAGTTTCGAACTTCGAGTTTCGAGTTTTCCCGGCCCCCTCATGTCTGCTGCTTCCAATTTTCTTCTTGTCGGCGAACGCACCAACGTCACCGGCTCGCCGCGCTTCGCCAAGCTCATCCTCAACGGCGACTACGAGACGGCCCTCGCGGTCGCCCGCCAGCAGGTCGAGGGCGGGGCCAACGTCCTCGACGTCAACATGGACGAGGGGATGCTCGACGGCGCCGTGGCGATGCGGCGCTTCCTCAACCTCCTCGCCGCCGAGCCAGACATCGCGCGCGTCCCGGTGATGGTCGATTCCTCCAAGTGGGAGGTCATCGAGGCCGGCCTCCAGTGCCTCCAGGGCAAGGGCATCGTCAATTCCATCTCGCTCAAGGAAGGCGAGCAAAACTTCCTCCGCCTCGCCCGCCGCGTGCGCCGGTATGGCGCCGCGGCCGTCGTGATGGCCTTCGATGAGCAAGGCCAGGCCGCCGACTTCCCGCGCCGCTGCGAGATCTGCGAGCGCTCCTACCGCCTCCTCATCGCCGACGGCTTCCCGGCCACGGACATCATCTTCGACCCGAACATCCTCACCGTCGGCACCGGCCTCGAGGAGCACGTCAACTACGCCGTCGATTTCATCGAGGCCACCCGCTGGATCAAAGCGAATCTTCCGCACGCTCGCGTTTCCGGCGGCCTCTCGAACATCTCCTTCGCCTTCCGCGGCAATAACCCGGTGCGCGAGGCGATGCACGCCGCGTTCCTCTACCACGCGATCCGCGCCGGCCTCGACATGGCCATCGTCAACGCCGGCCAGCTCGCCGTTTATGAGGAGGTCCCCAAGGACCTGCTGGAGCGCGTCGAGGACGTGCTCCTCAACCGCCGCGCCGACGCCACCGAGCGCCTCATCGTCGCCGCCGAGCAGCTCAAGGCCGCCAAGTCCGGCGCCAAGGCCGTGGTCGCCGACGACGCGTGGCGCTCGCTCTCCGTCGAGGAGCGCCTCCAGCACGCGCTGGTCAAGGGCGTGGCCGACTTCGCCGAGGTGGACGCCGAGGAGGCGCGCGTGAAATACGGCCGCCCGCTCGCCGTCATCGAGGGCCCGCTCATGGCCGGCATGAACGTCGTCGGCGACCTCTTCGGCGCCGGCAAGATGTTCCTGCCGCAGGTGGTCAAGAGCGCCCGCGTGATGAAGAAGGCCGTCGCGTGGCTGGAGCCGTTCATGAAGGCCGAGCGCGATGCCCTGCCGCCCGAGGAGCGCCGCGCCCACGGCAAGGTGCTCATGGCCACCGTGAAGGGCGACGTGCATGACATCGGCAAGAACATCGTGGGCGTGGTCCTGGGCTGCAATAACTACGAGGTCATCGACCTCGGCGTGATGGTGCCGGCCGACCGCATCCTTTCCGAGGCCGCCAAGCACAACGTGGACGTGATCGGCTTGAGCGGCCTCATCACGCCCTCGCTCGACGAGATGGTCCACGTCGCGCAGGAGATGCACCGCCGCGGCATCACCACGCCCGTGCTCATCGGCGGCGCCACCACGAGCAAGGCGCACACCGCCGTGAAGATCGCCCCGCATGCGCCGCACCCGGTCATCCATGTGCTTGACGCCTCGCGCTCCGTGCCCGTCGTCTCCGCGCTCATCTCGCCCGAGCAGCGCGAGGGCTACGTGGCCGGCATCCGCGTCGAATACGAGAAGGCCCGCGCCGACCACGCCGCGAAGAATTCCGCGCGCTCGATGCTGCCGCTGGCCGAGGCGCGCGCGCGCCGCTTCCCGGTCGATTGGGCCAAGGCCGAGATCGCCGAGCCGTCGTTCACCGGCGTGCGCGTGATCGCGGACCAGCCGCTGGAAGCGCTCGTGCCGTTCATCGACTGGTCGCCCTTCTTCCACACCTGGGAGCTGCGCGGCCGCTACCCCGGCATCCTCGACGACCCCTACGTCGGCCCGCAGGCCAAGGAGCTTTACGACGACGCCCGCCGCCTGCTCGACGAGATCGTGCGCGACCGCCTCTTCCAGGCCCGCGCCGCGTGGGGCTTCTTCCCCGCGAACTCGGTCGGCGACGACGTGGAGCTCTACGATCCCGCCCGCCCCGGCGAGCGCGAGGTCGTCACCCGCTTCCATTTCCTGCGCCAGCAGCAGGCCAAGCCGCGCGGCCAATGGAACCAATGCCTCGCCGACTGGATCGCCCCGCGCGAGAGCGGCCGGCCCGACTACCTCGGCGCCTTCGTCGTCACGACCGGCCACGGCGTGGAGGACTTGGCCACGCGCTTCGGCAAGGCCGGCGACGACTACAACAAGATCATGGCCCAGGCTCTCGGCGACCGCCTGGCCGAGGCCTTCGCCGAATGGCTTCACCAGCAGGCGCGCCTGGTGTGGGGCTTCGCGGGCGAGGAGCAGCTCTCGAAGGATGATCTCCTGCGCGAGAAATACCGCGGCATCCGCCCCGCCGCCGGCTATCCCGCGTGCCCCGACCACACCGAGAAGCGCACCCTCTTCCCGCTCCTGCGCGCCGAGGACCATGCCGGCGTCCGCCTCACCGAGAGCTGCGCCATGTGGCCCGCGAGCAGCGTGAGCGGCCTCTACTTCGGCCACGCCGACGCGAAGTATTTCGCCGTCGGCAAGCTGGAGCGCGATCAGTTGAGCAACTACGCC
>CALMOL010000195.1 GCA_937871685.1 uncultured Verrucomicrobiota bacterium | reverse complement strand
GTGACCACTTCCAAGGTTCTCACGAGGACCCTCGCAAGTGGCCGGAAACGAGCATTGGGACCTTCAGCGGCATCCCGGAACCCGCGGGCACCTTAATCTCCTCCCGCGAGAAGCTCGCCACAAGCATCGGCATCTTCGGAGGCACCCCACCCCTGCGAAACGTCCCCAGCCGCCTTCAGCGCACACCGCTCTTAAGAACCCAGTGCTCGCCGCGGAGGTCGCGAAACGTCGGCGCGCATGGCTCGGAATTGCTGAGGAATGCTGCGGCTCGCCGCTGCTACTCCCGTGAGGGATCGTGATCATCAAAGATTTGGCCGAGAAGGCTGGCGCCGAACCAAGCGAGCAAGGCAAGCGGGACGACTGCGACCAGCGCGCCAAGGAGAACGGCGGCGGACAGGCCAATCTTGGCCACCAGCAGCCAGCCGGCGAAGGCGCCGACGGCACCTGGAATGCCGAGGGCGAGCAGCAACCACAGCACCTGCGTGATGAACAGGAGGATGCCCACGCCAGAGGCTTCCGGGCCGCGGCGCTCGCCCGTTCGGAACCAAGCCGGGAACCACAGGAACGCCGCGGAGGGGAGGAGCGCCGCGACGGCGTTGGCGGGCCAGAGGATCACCGCGGCCGCGCCCAGGCCCGCGGGCACGATGGCGGCAACTTGGCTCCAGGTGCCTGGCCGAACCACGCGCAGCAGCAGCACGATCACGGCGAGCGAAACCAACTGCACAAGCGTCCAGCCCACGGCGCTGAACCACAGGCGGCCGCGGATCACATCGCGCCCGAGGATCGGCGCCGACTTGAACTCGGCGGAGTGGCGCAGCTCGCCGCCGACGCGCTTCGCGGTGGCGAAGGGCGCGATGAAGAGCAGCGTGACGATTGCCCCCTGGAACGCGAGCATCATGAGCAGGATGCGCGGCAGCTCGCCGAGAACGGTCGGCCCGCCGATGGCGATGACGCCGAGGAGCGCGGCGCCGGCCCCGAGAAGCCCAAGGAGCCGGCGTCGCCCGCCCGCCTCCAAGGCGGCGCGCCACGCAAAGGCCGCCGTCGGATGGCCAACCGGGCGCAGGCGCCAGAGCGCCTGCGCCGGACGGAGTCCCTCCCGCCGCCAAGGCGGGCGATACCCGCCGCCGCCCTCGTTTACCCGGCGCATCCGCTCGGCGTCCCTTTGCGCGCGGTCGGCGGAGGCTTCCTCGAAGGCGACGTCGCTGCGCGTGACCCAAGCGTAGTGCAGCGCCAGGATGCCGAACGCCGGCCCGAGCGCGGCAAGGAACGTGGCGGCGTCGCGGGCAAACCACGGCGCCAGCACGGCGCGCAGGGGCCACAAGAGCCAGCCGAGCGGCGGCGCCAGCGTCCACTCGCGCAGCTGATCCAGCCACGCGCCGATGGCACCCGGCGCGACGAGGGCGGGCAAGGGGCCGAGATCCGGCGGAGCAGGCAGCCAGCCCCAGCTCCACGCGGCGGCGAATGCACCGGCCACGGCGAGGAGAAGGCCGGCGACCGTGAGGCGCCGCCGCCCGTCTGACAAGCCCGCCTCGTAGAGGCGCGCAAGGACGAACGACGCGCCAATCCGATGGAGCTGGACGAGCGAGAGAATCAACCAAAACCCGATCACCCGCGCCCAGCCGGAGCCCCCCACGCCCGCGCCGCCGCCGAGGCGGCCGGTGAGCAACGCGAAGAGCACCGAGGTGAAAAGGAGCGAGATCTGCGAGGCGAGCAGCTTGTATCGGACGAGCTGCTGGCGAAGCAGCGGCGCGGGAAAAAGCCAGGCCGTCTCCGCCTCGGAGAAGCCGATCGCCGCGCGCGAGGCCGGCAGGAGCCAGGCAAAGGCGAGCAGCGCGACGAGGAACACGAGCGATCCCACGGCCGGGTTGAAAAGCATCTCCGGCGGAAGCCGCATCTTTTCCGGGGGCTGTCCCCAGCGCATCCCATTCGACCACAGGATGAACCCGAACCAGCCGAAGGCCAGCACCGTGCCGAGGAGATAGCGCGGGTCGCGCAGCCGGCGCAGGCGCGCGCGCAGCGCGTTTGCGACGCTGCGGGACCAGAGAAACCAGAGGGCGGGAGGCACGGCGAGATCGTCGATGGCCAAGCGTCAGGACCCAAGCCGGCCGTCACGCGGCGCTGGCCTCGCCGGCCAGCCGCAGGAAGGCGTCCTCCAGCGAGTCACCCTCCGCGCCGGCGTGCGCGGCGCGCACCTCGGCGAGGGTGCCGTGCGCCACGCGCTTGCCGCGGCGGAGCACGAGGACGTGCGTGCAGATTTCGTCCACGAGATGCAGGAGGTGCGAGGACAGGATGATGGCCGCTCCCGCCGCGGCGCGCGCGGTGATGAGGCGCTTCGTCTTGCGGATGGCGATGGGGTCGAGGCCGGTGAGCGGCTCGTCGAAGAACATCACCGCCGGCTCGTGCAGCAAGCCGCACGCGACGCCCACCTTCTGCTTCATGCCGCGCGAGAGCTCCGCGGGGAGGGAGCCGGCCTGCTCGGTCAATTCCAGGTCGGCGAGCAGCGCGGGGATGCGGGCGGCGGCATCAGCCACCTGATAGAGACGCGCCGCGAAGTCGAGGTGCTGCCGAACCGTGAGGTGCTCGAAGAGGCGCGGCTCGTCCGAGAGGAAGGCGAGCCGGCGCTTGGCCTCGAGCGGCTCGGCGCGGAGGTCGCAGCCGGCGAGGCGGATCGAGCCAGAGGTTGGCGGGATGATGCCGGCGAGGCAGCGGAGCGTGGTGGTCTTCCCCGCGCCGTTCTGCCCGAGCAGGCCGAGCACCTCGCCGGGCTGGACGGCGAACGACAGGTCATCCACCGCCCGCAGGGCGCCATAGACCTTGGTGAGCGCGGAAACTTCGATCATCGTCCGCACGCTCCGCCACGGCGGCGGACCGGGCACGGGGAATCGCGTCAAAAAAAGCCGCCGGCCCGCGTGAAGCAGGACGGCGGCGGAAGCGAAGGCGGTGGACCGCGACGGGGATCAAGTCGTGATCGGGCCGTTTAGGCCGTTCGGGAAGAACAGGCCGTTCGCAGCGTTCTGCGCGCCATACACGATGTTGAGCACCTGCCGCGTGGAGCGGGAGAAGGCGATCGAGTTGGCGTCGGTGGGAACGAGATTCGCGTTGCCGTTGAGCACGATGCCCTGGTCATCCGACACGCCGGAGAGCGCCGCGCGCAATGCAGAAATCTTGGTGGTAGCATCCGCCGCTGCGCCGTTCGTGGACGCGTTGGCCGCAAACAGCGTGGTGCGGATGATGCCAGCGTGATACGCCTCGACGGCCAGGATGCCGGCGGCGGCCTCCAGGTAGTCGCCGTTCGAGATCAGGCGCGCGGCGCCCTTGTAGGCGGTGACGCCCACGTCCTCGAAGATGTAGGAGCCGATGAGGAAGTTGACCTCGTTCGCGAAGGGGTCGAACTGCGCCCCGAGGCCGGCGGCCATCGCCGCGGTGTTGAAGGAGTTCAGCAGGTCAATCGGCGGGCGCGCGATGACGGAGCCGGTCGCGGCGATGAGCGCCGAGCGGAGGAACTTCACGTGGTTCTTCTCATCCTCGGCAATTTCCTGCGCATACTGCTGGAAGGCCGGGGTGGCGAAAGGAACCTTGGGGTTCGACTTCACGGTGACGCGGCCAAAGGTGCCCGTGCCCTTCACGCCGACACCATTGTCCTCCAGCCCGAGGCCAGTGACGGCGCGCAGGTAGAACTCCGCCTCCAGGTATTCAAGGTTGAGCGCGAAGGTAAGGACCGCCACGTCGAGCGCGGCGTCGTCCGGCCGGCTTTGCCTTTGTGCGAGCAGCGAGGAAACAGGAAGGACGGAGCCAGCGGCGACGGCGGCACCAGCCAGCGAGGCTTTGCGGAAGAACGAGCGGCGCGAGAGCGCCGAAGCGAGAACCGAAGCTTGGGGGGAAGTGAGGTTTTCCATACGAATGATTGCGGTGGGTAAACGGAACGGGCATTGCCGGGGGACCGGCAGGGGGAATTCGTCACGAAGGGCGCGCGAGGGTGCAAAAGATTTGCACCGCGTGAAGGGAATTTTCGCCGCTGTCGCCCAAGCGACCTGGAACTCAGCGGTTCAAGCGCACCGGCGCACCAAGAACGACCTTCTCGGGCGCAGAATGCGCCCGCCGCGCGGGCAAAGAAAACGCCCGCGGTGGCCAGGGCCAGCCGCGGGCGGGAAGAACAACTGCAGGAAGGAAGTCAGGCCTTCTTGCGTCGGCGGACTGCGACGGCCAGCGCGCCGAGGCCAAGGGCCGAGAGCGCCACCGAACCGGGCTCGGGAACCACCGCGAAGTCGTTGACCGTGAAGGCACCGAAGTTGCCCGCAAGCGTAGGCTGACCGTTGGCGAGGTTCACGGTGTAGAAATTCGTCCCCGCGTTGCCTTGCGAACTCAGGAAGGCCGTCCCGGTGGCGCTGGAAATGTCGAAGCCGACCGCCGAGGTCTGCGCTTGAGAAGCCGCGGGGAACAGGCCCACCGTCGTCAGGATGCCGGAGTTCGGCGAATTGGGCGCGCCACCGGTGCTGCCGATCATCACGAGGGCATCACGCCCGAAGTCATATCCGTAGAGGGTGGTGGAGGCGGTGCCGGCAAAATTGTTGGTGTAGGCGGCGCCGACGATCTGGGGCTGCGAGGCGGGGCCGCCGGTGGGGTTGCCGGTGTCACCCGAGGCGTAGGCGAGGGCTGTGTCCGTGCCGGCGAGGGCGCCGGTTGCCGCGCTGAAGCGGTAGTTGTTGTTAGTCGTCGTTCCAAGAACCACGCGGATGCCGCCGGACATGGGATTGAAGTCGAAACCGAAAGACCCGACTGCCCCGGTGCCGATCGTGGCGCCCGACCCCACCGCAGTCAGCGCCCCGCTGGACACGTTGATCGTGTAGATCTGGGCGAAGTTAGTGCTGGTGTTGTAGCCGAGGGCAAACAAGGTCGGGCCGCCACTGTTGCCGAAGGATGCGGGCTGGAAATCGATGCCCACGATTTGCTGGCCGGCAGCGGGCGTGAGCGCGCCGACCAGGAACGTGGTGTTGCTGGGGCTGGAGGTGTCAAATTGGACGAGCTGGGAAGTGCTCGTGAGACCGTAGGCGGTCTCGGCCGTGGCGTGACCTGGAGCCAAGGCAAGGGCCGCGGTAGCGACCGCAGGAACAAGTAGAGAAAGGTGAGGGAACTTCATGGCAAGGGGAGGGATGCGGATGGATCGAAGGATGGCAAGGAATATTTCATGACGAACCGTCTGCTATGCGGTCCCGACGACATATTCGGGTGCAGACATTATGAGGGACTTTTCCCCACTCGTGGCACGTTCCTTCCAAGGACTGTGTTCAAGTCTGGAAATTTTAGGCGCGAGACGGGGGAACCATGCCACGGCAAGGCCCCTCACCCGCCGCCCTGCTCGGATTCCAGTTCGAGGAAAACTGCGCCGATGAACACTTTTGCCTCGATGCGTAGCAACCGGCGCGCGGGGTCGTCGGAGATCCATGCCGTGGCCGACTTGAGCTTGCGCTGCGGCTTGAGCACGCCCGAGTCCTGCACCTTCGCCAGTTCCTCGACCGAGAAGCGCAGGGCGCGCCGGCGGCCGGCCTTGGTCGCCACCTCCTCGCGGCCGCGGTAGGTCGCACGTAGGAAGTAGGGCGCGACGGGCGACATCACCAGCACCGCGCGCGACTCACCGTCCTTCCACTCGAAGGAACGCAGGTAGAGGTAAGTGGAGAGGAAGTCGCGCGCCTCCGGCCACGGGAAGTTCTTCCGCTTTTCCTCGGCTTGCTGCGTCTTGCGCGGCGTCACGGTCTCGACGCGCCGAGCGCCGGCGTCGTCGAAATCCACGGTGGCGCGCAGCCACTTGTCACGCCGCTCCTCGTCCTGCTCAACGCGGCGCGCGCGCAGGGTGCGGGCGTCGGCCGTGGCGGAGAGCTTCGCGTCAAGCGGGAAGAGCGCGCGCGCCGTGCCCTCGGTGGCCGCGCGGCCGCGCATCTCTACGGTCTCGCCGCCGCGGCCAGACAGGAGAGCCACCTCGGCGTGAGCGGCCGTGACGCCGCCCCAGCCGATGCGGTAGGTAGCGCGATAGGGCAGGGGAAGCGCAGCCTGCGGGCCGGGTGACTCGCGCCCGAGCCGGCCGGACCATTCGGCGCCTTTCGCCTGCAGGGCGGCGGTCTGCTGCGCGGGCAGCTTGAAGCCGCCCTTTGCCGTCGCTTCCGCGGGGACGAGCAGGGCCGCCCCGGCGAGCGCGATGACGAGGGCACGCGCGAGGGCGAGGGGAATGCGGAACGAAGAATTCACTTCGATGCATCGCGGTTCCCGCGCATTCTTCCGCCGCTTTCCATGTCAGCTTCGATCCTTGCCTACGAACGCACACGCCTTCGTCACGTCGCCTGCCTGCTCGGCTTGCTGCTGGTCGGCGCCCTTCCGGCGCCCGCCGTCGAGCCGCGCCCGCCGCGCGCCACCGTGGTCTGGGTCAGCGTGGACGGGCTGCGCGGCGATTACGTGCGGCGGCCGGGAATGGGCGCGCTGCCGTTCTTTGATCGCCTCCGGCGCGAAGCGCTGTGGTCGTCCCGACTGCGGCCGGTGACGCCCTCGATCACCTTTCCCGCGCACTGCTCGCAGGTGACCGGCGTGGACGCGCAGACGCACGGGATTACCGCGAACACCTTCTACGACTCGGCCGCCAAGCGCGCCTGGTCGTATCCAAACGACGCCGCCCTGCTCCAGGCCGAGCCGATTTGGCTGACCGCCCAGCGCCAAGGCGCGCGCAGCGCGGTGTATGACTGGCCGCTCTCGCACAACCAACAAGGCACGCTGCGCTCCGCCTACTACGGCGACAAGTTCGACGGTGCGCAGCCTGATGCCGACCGCCTGCGCCACCTGCTTGACACTTGGGCGCGCGACGCCGCCACGCCCGCCGGCCAAGCCGACCCGCTGCGCCTGCTCATGGGCTACGTGATCGCCACCGACAAGCCCGGCCACGACCACGGCCCGGACTCGCCCGAGCTTGCCGCCAACCTGCGCGCCACCGACGCGATGCTGGCGAAGTTTTCCGAAGACGCCATCGCCCAATGGAAGCGCAGCACGCCTGCGGCGGGCGACCGGCTCTTCTTCGTCTTCACGGCCGACCACGGCATGTCAGCGGTGAAGAAGCTCGTCAATTTCGGCCGCCTCGTGGGCGAGGACCGCCGCAATCCGCAGCTCGCATTCACGACGACGGGCAACGTCGGCCACGTTTACCTCGACCCTGTGGCCTTCCCGCCGGGAAGCGCCGAGCGGACCCTGCGCCTGGGTGAATGGGTCGCACGCGCCAAGGCCGGCGGCCCCGGCTTCCGCGCATGGCGACGCGAGGAGATGCCGCCGGCGTGGGGCTACGCCCACCCGACGCGCTGCGGCGACGTGATCGTGATGCTGCCCAAGGACTACACGTTCTCGTGGGCGCCGGGCGCGCCGGAGGATGCGACCGCCGTGGTGCGTGAATTCGGCACGCGCCCGGGCGACCCGCGCGGGATGCACGGCTACCCCGCGGACGAGAACCCGGAGATGATGGCGTTCTTCGCTCTGTGGGAACCGGGGGCGCGCCGCGCCGGGCGTGAGCTGCCGGAGGTGAATTGGTCACAGTTGCACCCGACCGTGGCCGCGCTGCTTGGGGTGCGTCCGGCCGATGGCGCGAAAGGTCGGCCCCTGGACGTGCCCTGATGATCGTGAGGATCGCGATGGTCAGAATGGGCCTCACGATGATCCAGTCGGTCTTCGCGATGATGCCCTCGGTCTCCGCGATGACCACTTCGGTCTTCGTCCTAAGGGTTTTGTGATCTTCGAGACGATCCCGGACATCTTCGCGCTGAAGGCGCGCATCATCGAGAGGGGTCGTCGCGACGATAGCGCCGGTCATCGCGAAGAGCGCAAACCTTCTCGCATAGATCAAAAGCATCATCGCGACGATGGATGGGAATCAGGCAAGGGAGCCGGCGCTTCTGGAACGAGCCGCTTGGAGCTGGCTGCCGCCGCGTTCGTCGATTCACCCGGCCGTGCCTGGGCCACGTGTCGCCTTCAGGCCGGCCGAACCCCGCCCAACAAGCGAAGAAACATTGAACGCCTATACATTGTTTTTGTCGATATACTGTTCCAATTCATGCGACCTGACCGATTTAGCACCAAGACGCAGGAGGCCATCCAAAGCGCCCTTGCCAACGCGGCCGAGCACGGCCACGCCGAGCTGACCAACGAGCACCTCGCCCTCTCTTTCCTCGGGCAGCCCGATGGCGTTTTCGGCGCCGTCTTCGAGCGAGCCGGCGGCCCTCCGGAGATCCTGCGCCAGCGCCTGGAGGAGGAGCTGAATCGCCGTCCGCGCGTTCAAGGCGGCAGCGGCGAGCCCGCGCTCTCACGCCCGCTGCGGCAGACGATCGACGAGGCCGAGAAGCAGATGGCCCGGATGCAGGACGAATACTTGTCCGCCGAGCACTACCTCCTCGCGCTCTCGGAATCGTCTGACCCAGCGGGCAAGCTCTTGCGCTCGCTGGGCGCGGACCACGCCAAGATCCTCGCCGCCATCCAGGCCGTGCGCGGGAACCAGCGCGTCACCGACCAGTCCCCCGAGGACAAATACCAGACGCTGGAGAAATACGGCCGCGACCTCACCGCGCAGGCGCGCAAGGGCAAGATCGACCCCGTCATCGGCCGCGACAACGAGATCCGCCGCGTGATGCAGGTGCTTTCGCGGCGCACGAAAAACAACCCCGTGCTGATCGGCGAGCCCGGCGTCGGCAAAACCGCCATCGCCGAGGGCTTGGCGCGCCGCATCGTGGCGGGCGACGTGCCCGACTCGCTCCAGAACAAGCGCCTCGTGGCCATGGACATCGCCGCGATGGTGGCCGGCGCGAAGTTCCGCGGCGAGTTCGAGGAGCGCCTCAAGGCCTTTCTCAAGGAGGTCACCGCGAGCGAGGGCGAGATCATCCTCTTCATCGACGAACTGCACACCATCGTGGGTGCCGGTAAGGCCGACGGCGCGATGGACGCCGGCAACATGCTCAAGCCCGCTCTCGCGCGCGGCGAACTGCGCACCATCGGCGCCACCACGCTCGACGAATACCGCAAATACATCGAGAAGGACCCCGCGCTGGAGCGGCGCTTCCAGCCCGTGATGGTGGACGAGCCGTCGGTCCAGGACACCATCGCCATCCTGCGCGGCCTCAAGGAGCGCTACGAGGTTCACCACGGCGTGCGCATCCGCGACTCGGCGCTGGTGGCCGCGGCGCAGCTCTCGCACCGCTACATCTCGGACCGCTTCCTGCCCGACAAGGCCGTGGACCTCGTGGACGAGGCCGCGTCTCGCCTGAAGATCGAGCTCGACTCCATGCCCACGGAGATCGACGTGCTCGAGCGCGAGATCATGCAGATGGAGATGGAGCGCCAGGCGCTCGCCAAGGAAAAGGACCGCGCCAGCAAGGACCGCCTCAAGGAGCTGGAGAAGCTCATGGCCGGCCGCCGCGAGGAAGCCGACGCGCTCAAGGCGCGCTGGCTGTCCGAGAAGGCCGCGCTCGACGAGACCCGGAAGATTCAGGCGAAGGTCGAGGAACTGAAGCTGGAGCAAGAGCAAGCCCAGCGTCGCGGCGACCTCGGCCGCGCCTCCGAGATTCAATACGGCCTTCTGCCCGAGCAGCAGCAGAAGCTCGGCGAGGCCGAGATCTTGGCGGCCACCAAAGGCGGCGGGATGCTCAAGGAGGAAGTCACCGAGGAGGACATCGCCGAGGTCGTCTCCGCCTGGACGCGCATCCCCGTCTCCAAGCTCCAGGAGGGCGAGCGCGACAAGCTCGTGCGCATGGAAGACCGCCTGCGCGAGCGCGTGGTCGGCCAGGCCGCCGCGATCACCGCGGTGGCCAACGCCGTGCGCCGCTCCCGCGCGGGCCTCCAGGACGAGGCGCGGCCCATCGGATCGTTCCTCTTCCTCGGCCCGACGGGCGTGGGCAAGACGGAGCTCTCGCGTGCCCTGGCCGAGTTCCTTTTCGACGACGACCTGGCGCTGATCCGGCTCGACATGAGCGAATACATGGAGAAGCACACGGTCGCGCGCCTGATCGGCGCGCCGCCCGGTTACGTGGGCTACGACGAAGGCGGCCAGCTCACCGAGGCCGTGCGCCGCAAGCCCTACTCGGTGGTGCTCTTCGACGAGGTGGAGAAGGCGCACCCGGATGTCTTCAACGTGCTCCTCCAGGTGCTCGACGACGGCCGGATCACCGACGGCCAGGGGCGCACGGTGGACTTCAAGAACACCGTGCTCATCATGACGAGCAACCTCGGCTCCGCGCACATCCTGCACGAGGCGAACGCCGAGCAGCGCGAGAGCCTCGTGATGGCGGCTTTGCGCGACCACTTCCGCCCCGAGTTTCTCAACCGCGTGGACGAGATCGTGATCTTCGGCCGTCTCGGCGAGCCCGAACTGGAGCGCATCGTGGACATCCAGCTCGCCCGCGTGCGCCAGCGTTTGGAGGCGCGCAAGCTCCGGCTGGAACTCTCGCCCGAGGCGCGTGCGCGCCTCGCCGAGGTCGGCAACGACCCCGTGTATGGCGCGCGCCCGCTCAAGCGCGCCATCCAGCGCGAATTGCTCGACCCGCTCTCGCTGGCGCTGCTCGAGGGACGTTTCCACGACGGCGACGCCATCCGTGCCGAGCTGCGCGGCGGCAAGATCGAGTTCGCGGCGGCGGAGTAAGCGGGGATTTTCGCCGGTCGGCAGCGGAAGCCCCGCCGTTTCGCGGGGTCAGCGTCAGGCGTCGCCCTACGGCGAATCAGGTTGCGCCGCCGAGGCGAGGGTCGAAGGTCGCGGCCCCATGATCAAGACCCTTCGCATCGCCCTCACGCTGGTCGCCGCCGCGGCGTTCGGCGCCGCCCCGGCCCTGGCCGGCACCTTCAAGTTTCCGAAGAAGGAGCCGCTCATGAGCTTCGAGCTACCCGACGACTGGCGCGTCGAGACGGACGCCAAAGGCACCTTCACGGCCAAGCCGCCGGGCGACGACGAGTTCGCCCTCACGCTAGTCAAGATGGACGGCGTGAAGGACGAGGACACCGCCAAGAAGGCGCTGCCGATCATCGCCAAGTCCGCCTGCGAGGCCACCGGCGCCAAGAGCGTGGAAGTCACCCCCATCAAGGATCTCAAAGGCGCCGGCAAAAAGGGCGACCTGAAGATGGCGCTCTGCGAGGCGCGCGGCAAGGATGGCTCCGGCAACGTCTTCGTCGTCACCGCCTGCTCCATCGAGGCCGACGGCGAATACATTGCCCTCGCCACCGTGACCACGGACGCCAAGGACAAAAAATACACCCCCACGATGGGCAAGATCGTGGACTCCATCGAAGAGGGGGACTGAGCGTCTGCCGCTTTCCTTTTCACCCGCCGCCTGGCTCGTCCGGCGGCGGGTTTTCTTTTGGGGCGACCTGCGCCGGCCGAAGCCCCTCGATCCTTGTTTTTGCCCTCCTCGCTGGGGCGCTGCCCGCGTGACCACTCCGCCCGGAAATGACCGCGCCTCGGCGGAAAACAAAAGCATTGCGAAGGACACGGCCGGCATGAAGATCGCCGACCCATGAAATCTCTCCGCCTTGCCCTCACGCTGGCCGCCGCCGTGGCGTTCTGCGCCGCCCCGGCCCTCGCCGGAACCGTGAAGTTCCCGAAGACAGAGCCAATCTTGTCCTTCGACTTGCCGGACGAGTGGCGCGCCGAGCCGGATGAAAAGGGCAACCTGAAAGTCCAGCCAGCCGGCGATGATGAGTTCGTGCTCCTGGTCGGCAAACTCGCTGGTGCGAAGGACATGGACGACGCGAGAAAGGCGCTCCCGATCGTTGCCCGGAAGTCGTGCGAAGGCACCGGCGTGAAAGCGGTTGAGGTCACCGAGGTCAAGACCGCCAAGGGCCTCGGCAAGAAGAGCGACCTCGCTCTTTCGGCTTGCGAGGCGCGCGGCAAGGATGGTTCCGGAAACGAGTATGTCGTCACGGCCGCCTCCCTCGAGGCCGACGGGGAAATCGTCATCTTTGTCAGCGTGACGACCGCCGCCAAGGACAAAAAATACACGCCGGCCATGGAAAAAATCCTCGATTCCATGGAAGAAGTGCACTGAAGGTCTGCGGCCTTCTTTTTCACCCGCCGTCCGGCGCGTCCGGCGGCGGGTTTTCTTTGTCGTGAACGGCGCGATCAAGCGCCGCCTCCCAGCCTGGAATTTTCGCCGAAGCCCTACTTGGACGCGCCCTGGATTGCCCGCGCCACGAACACTGGCGACCGCGCGCCCAGCGCGAGCGTGATTTTGCCATCCTTCACCGCGACCCTGCGCTCCTCCGGCAGCGTCACGTAGTCGTCCCCGTCGGGCAGTTCGGGGCCGGCCGGGATGGTCCGCTCGACGGGCGCCGCGGCGCGGTGAAAGACGCACAGCACCCGGTCCACGCCGTGCGCTCGCACGAAGGCGAGCAGGTCCTTCTCCGCCAGCACCGTGCGTCGCGTCCCTCGGCGCAGCGCCGGGTGCCCGCGGCGAAACTGCCCGAGAAACTGGCTCCGCTCCAGCGCGCGTCGCTCCTCGGGCGCGAGCTCCGCGCCGAAGCGCATGTCGCGGCGGTTATCCGGGTCGCCCGCGCCGGTCTCGCCGTATTCGTCGCCTTGATAGAGCATCGGCACGCCGCCGACGGAAAGAAGGAAGGCCTGCGCGAGATGCAGCTTGTCCCACGATTCCGGCCGGTCCACGCGCGGCGGCTTCCTCCAGCCGACCTCTTCCTCCTTCGGCTCCGTGGGGTCCGGCAGGTCGCCGTCGGCGTAGGCCATGAAGCGGCCCTTGTCGTGGTTGCCGATCAAGGGCGACATCAGATTGCCCGGCCCGTAGATCAGCTCCGACTCGGCCAGCGATTTTTCCAACTCCTCGAGGCCGAGATTTTCGTGCGCGAAGGCAGCCACGATGCGGTCGTAGAGCGGGAAGTCGAACTGGCCGTCGAGCATGTTCGGCCCCACGAAGCGCATGATCTCCGCGCGCGGCAGGAAGGACTCGCCCACGAGGTAGAGCGGCCGGCCGCGCGGGCGCTCCACTGCCTCGCGCAGGCCCGCGCGGAGCCGCGCCCAGAACGGCGGGGGGATGTGCTTCACGGCGTCGAGGCGGAAGCCGTCGAGGTCGTAGGTGCGCGCCCACCACGCGGCGTTGGCAACGAGCGCGCGGACGGCCTCGGCGTTGTTGAAGTCGAAGGTCGGCAGATACGGCTCGAACCACGTCGTGAACTGCTGTTCGTCCCACAGCCGGAGGTTGGGTCGGCCATCGGGCAGTTCCAATTTTCCAAACCACGCGCGCTTCTCCTTCCACCACGGGTGGTCCGTGTGGACGTGGTGCAACACGAGGTCGGCGAGCACCTTCATGCCGCGTCGGTGCGCCGCGGCGACCAGGGCACGAAGATCCGCCGGCGTGCCGAAACGCGGGTCCGGCTCGGTGGGCGAGACCGGCCAGTAGCCGTGGTAGCCGGCATACCAGCGGCGCGGCTCAGGGAACTCCTGCCACGCGGCGGCGGGGTTGCGATTGAGGGGCGCGAGCCAGAGGACGTTCACGCCGAGCCGCTCGAAGTAACCCTCCTCGATCTTGCGCGTGATCCCGCGCCAGTCTCCGCCGTGGTAGTCGGCGGGCGGCAGGACGTCGGGGTTGCCCGAGGGACGGTCGTTCGAGCGATCGCCGTTGGCGAAGCGGTCGGTGAGCGCGAAGTAGATCACCGCATCATGCCATGACCAGCCCGCGGCGGACGCGGCGGTGACCGACGGGGCGGGGGAAGTGAGCGCGGGCGCGGGGACGGTGAGCGCGGAGTTCACCCCGCCGAAGCCGTCGGCGAGAATGCGAGGATTGGACGGATCGGGCAGCCAGCGGCCGTCGGCGTGGAACTTGTAAAGGTGCTCGCCCGGCGACAGCTCAAGGGTGACGGCGAAGGAGCCGTCCGGCCGTGGGACGAAGGGGTGGGCATCTTTGTTCCACCCGTTGAACGAGCCGGCCACGGTGATGCGCACGGGAGCAGACTCGCCGGCCGCCGGCCGCCAAGTAAACGTGTGCGTCGTCCGTGGCCGGAAGACGAGCGGAACCTGCGCGGTGAGCCAGCGGCCGGCATCGCCCTGTGCGCGCAGCGTGAGCGAAACGGTGCCGGCTGCTTCCGCCGCCGGCCGCAGGCGCAGCGTGAGCGTCGCGGGCTCCACCTCGGCGGCGCAGCGCGGGTCCGATTCCACCCTTACCGCCGCGCCGTCGGGGCCGGGCTGGTAGAAGCGGCGGAGGTCGAGGATGTGCTCGCCGCCCGCCGGCACCACCTGCGGCGGGATCGCCCCGAGGAAGGCGCGGGGCACCGGGAGCGGAACCTTGGCCCAGCCGGCGGCGGAGCTTGGCGCGGGCGGTTCCTTGGCGGGCAGCGCCGGGGCCAGGACGGCGCCGAGGATGGAAACAACGGCGCGGAACGTCATGCGCGCCGATGCTGCCCGGCGCGTCGGCGGCTGTCCATCACGACCACGCGTTTTCTTCGGCGACGGGCCTTCACTGCGCCGCGACCTCGGCCAGCGAGCCCACCACGCGCGCGGGCGCGGCCGGCAGGCGCTCGGGCGGCAGGCCAGCGCGGTTCACCCACGTCACGTCGAAGCCGAACGCCGCAGCGCCGGCGGCATCCCAGCCGTTCGAGGAGACGAACCCGATCTGCGCCGGAGCGAGGCCAGGGAAGAAATCCGCGCCGAGCTGATAGACGCGCCGGTCCGGCTTGAACACGCCGGCCGATTCCACCGAGAGCGACCCGGTGAGCAACTCCTCGAAGCCCGCCGCACGCACGGCCGAGGCGAGCATCGGGGGCGAGCCGTTTGAAAGGATCGCGGCCGGGATGTTCGCAGCGCGCAACGCTGCCAGCAACGGGCGCGCGTCCGGGTAGGGATCGAGCGTCTCGTAGGCGGAGAGCAATCGCGCGCGCAACGCGGGATCATCGCCGCGCCCGTGGACGGCCAGCGCGTAGTCGAGCGCGTCCTGCGTGAGCTGCCAAAAGTCCGCGTGCCGGTCCATCAGCGAGCGCAGCCACGAGTATTCGAGCTGCTTGGCGCGCCACATGGCGGAAAGGGCGTCGCCGGCCGGCCCGACATCGGCCGACAGGTAGCGCACGGCCGAGTGCACGTCGAAGAGCGTGCCGTAGGCATCGAAGAGGTAGGCGGCGGGCATCACGAAAGAAGGATGCGCGAGGCGACGGCTGTTTCCCGCGAAATTTCCGATTCCCCGGCCGCAGACTAAAAAAAGCCGGCGGCCCAGCGCGGGCCGCCGGCGGAAGGAGGCAGGCGTCTCAGGCCGCCGGCGCTCCCGCCCGCGCCGGGAGCCAGGCGCGAAGCCGACGGCGCTGGTGCCAGCCGAGCGCGCCGAGCGCGAGGGCGGCGGCCAAGTAGGTGCCCGGCTCGGGCACGGCGGCGATGACCGAGCCGTTCCCCAGGATCTCGCCGTTGCCGACGAAGGTGCTGCCGCCATCCGAGAAGAACGCGATGTTCGCCAGCTGGGCCGGGGTCAGGCCAGCGCTGGAGTTGCCGAAGAGGAGCATCTCGGCCGCGTTGCCCGAGAACACGTCGCCGCCGGGCAGATGGTTCACGACCTGGCCCGTCCAGTTGTAGATCGAGAGCGTGCCGCTCCACGCGTTGGCGGAGCTGTTGGCGAAGGCGAGGACGTTCTGGCCGCTGGCATCCATGTCGATCACGGAGCCGCCGCCGTTCACGGTGAGCGGGCCGAGGTTCTGGTTGAAGTTGCCCGTGGCGAAGGTGCCGCCGGCGAGCGTCATCGGCGCGCTGTTGTTCACCTGCTGGGCAGCGGCGAGGAGGAGCGTGCCGCCGGGATTGATCACGACCGCCGAGGTGGCGCCGAGCGCCGGGGCCGCCGGGGTGCCCGCGGCGCGCAGCGTGCCGCCGGAAACCGTGGTAGCGCCGGTGAAGGTATTCGCGGCGGTGAGCGAGAGCGTGCCCGCGCCCGCCTTGGTGAGGCTGCCCGCGCCGGAGACCACGCCGTTCCAGGTCGCTCCCTGGCCGTTGGTGTCGATGACGGAAGTGGTGGCGGAAGTGAGCGTGGCGTTCGCGCCGGAGGTCAGCGGGGCGTTGACCACGCGCACCGTGCCGCCGCCCAGGTTGAAGGCGTAGGTGCCGGGGGCGCCGTTGTAGGTCGTTTGGAGCGCGTTGCCGCCGACCTCGAGCGCGCCGCCGTTGAGGTTGTAGGTGCCGTTGCCGTAGCCCGAAAGGTAGAGGGCATCGGCGGTGCTCGTGCCGTTCAGACGGAAAATGCCGCCGGTCTGGTTCACGGTGCCGTTGCTGGTGGAGGACAGCGCGCCGGGGTCGCGGGAGCCGAGGATGAAGGCACCGTTCTGGACGGTAAGGACGCCGCCCGAAAGGTTGAGCGTGCCCGTGCTGGGACCGGCGGTCGAGCCGTTGGCCTTGCGGCCGAGGTTGTAGAGGCCATCGGCGAGGTTGAGCGCGCCGCCGGCGAGGTTGTAGGTTCCGGAGCCGCCCTGATTGCCCACGTTCAGCGAGCCGCTCACGTTCACCGTGCCGGCGTTCTGCGTGAAGGTGCCCGTGCCGTTGAAGTCGCCCACGCGCAGGCTGGACTGGGTGCCCGCGCCGCCGACGATGGGCGCCACCGCGCCAGCGAGCATGTTGATGGTGCCGCCGTTCATCACGTAGGAAGCCGTGTTGCCCGTGCCGGTGCCAACGGCGATCTCGTTTGAGTTGATGACACCGGCGGACTGCGTGACGCTGCCACCCGTGACCGGCAGCGACGCGATGGCATGCGTGCCGGACAGGGCGAGGTCGCCGCCGCCGGACTTGATGAGGCCACCCTGGGAGCCGGTGATGTTGCCGGTCCAAGTGGCGCCGAGGCCGTTGGTATTGAGGGTCGAGAAGGTGCCCGCGGTCAGGCTGGCGTTCACGCTGGTGTTCAGCGCGGAGCCGGTGACGAGGATCGTGCCGCCGCCGAGGTTGAAGGCGTAGGAACCGGAAGCATTGGCGCCCTGGCCGGCGAAGAGACCCTGGAGACCGTTGCCGCCGACCTCAAGGCGACCGGCGTTCAAGTTGTAGGTGCTGGCGCCGTAGCCGCCGAGGAAGAGGCGCGTGTTGCCCTGGATCGAGAGGACGCCGCCGGTCTGCGTGAGGAGCGCGGTGCCGTTGGCGCCGCTGATCTCGCGGTCGCCGACGATGAGGGAGTCGATGTTGGCGTTGAGCGTGCCGGTGCCGGAAATGTTCAGCGTGCCGCTGGTGGCATTGGCGTTGGTGGTGCGGCCGATGGAGGAGAGGCCGTTCGCGTCCGAAAGGTTGAGCGTGCCAGCCGAGAGGTTGTAGGTGCCGGTGCCGCCTTGGTTGCCGATGTTCAGCGAGCCGGCCGCGGTGATCGTGCCGCCGGTCTGGTTGAAGGTGCCGGTGCCGCCGAAGTCGCCCACGCGCAGGCTGGGGGAGCCGCCGCCGAAGGGCGGGGAGCCGGCCGGCAGGGTGATGGTGCCGCCGGAGAAATTGTAGCTGGCCGTGTTGCCGGCGCCGGTGCCGACGAGCAGCTCGCGCGAGGACAGGTCGCCGGCCGCCTGGGAAACGCTGCCGCCGGTGATGGCGAAGGTGCCGATGCTGTCGGTCCCGGAAAGGGCGAGGTCGCCCGCGCCCGACTTGACGAGGCCAGCGGTCAGGCCGCTGATGTTGCCCGACCAAGCGGCGCCAAGGCCGTTGGTGTTGATGGTCGAGAGGGTGCCGGCGGTGAGCGTGGCGTTGACGCTCGTGGTCAGCGCGGAGCCGCTCACGAGGATGGTGCCGCCGCCCAAGGTGAAGGAACCGGCGCCGGCCACGCCGTTCGTCCCGCCGACCTGCAAGGTGCCGCCGGTGAGATTGTAGAGGCTGGAAGCCTGGCCGAGCGAGAGCTGTCCGCCGCCGATGGTCAGCGTGCCACCGGATTGGTTCACGGTGCCGCTGGAGCCGGACGCGCCGCCGACGGCGAGCCCGGCGTTGAAGGTCGCCGTGCCGGCCGAGAGGTTGTAGGTGCCGGTGCCCTGGTTGCCGATCGTGACGCCGGTCAGCGCGGTGAGCGTGCCGCCGGTCTGGTTGAGCACGCCGGTAGCGCCCGCGTTCTGGCCGAAGGAGATGGTGCCGTTGTTGAAGTTCAGCGCACCGCCGCTGAGATCATACTGGCCGTAGCCGCCCACCGTGGAGCCCCACGCCGCGAAGTCGCCCGCGAAGGTGGCCGTGCCGCCGGTCTGCGTGAAGAAGCCGCGGCCGCCCGCGAAAGTCGCGCCGTCTGGCAGGCTGCGGCCAACGTCGAGGTAACTCTGCGCGCGCATTGTGAAGGACGCGTTGCCCGAGATCGAGACGGTGCCGCTGGTGGAATTGGTCGCGCCGGGGTCGTTCTGGTTCAGGCCGACATAGACATGCGAGCCGGGCAGCGAGGAGTCAGGCGACTGAAAGACCGCGTTGCCGCTGAGATTGTAGGCGCCGGTCGCCAGGTCGGCGCCGACGATGGTAGTGGCCGCGCCGGTGATCGTGCCGCCGGACTGGTTGACCGTGCCGGTCGAGCCCGTGCCACCGATGAAGAAGAGGGAGAAGCCGTTGGCGGTGGAGCTGGCCGCGTTCACGGTGCCGCCGGTCATGTTGAAGACGCCGGTGCCGCCGAGGCGGCCGATGCGCAGGGAAGCGATGCCGTTCGTGGCGTCGAGGTTGATGGTGCCGCCGGCGCCGAGGGTGAGCAGGCCATTGGAACCCGCGCCGGTGCCCACGCGCATGGTGGCGCTGTTGATTTGGAGGGTCGCGCCGTTGCCGATGGTGAGCGAGCCGCCGTTCACCTCGTAGAGCGAGTTGGTCTGCCCGAGCGAGAGCGTGCCGCCCGCGATGGTGACCGCGCCGCCGGTCTGGAACACTTGGCCGAGCGAGCCGCTGCTCGCGCCCACCGTGAGGCCGGCGTTGAAGGTCGCGGTGCCGCCGGAAACGTTGTAGGTGCCCGTGCCGTTGTTGCCGATGATCGGCGCGACGCCGGCGACGAGCGTGCCGCCGGACTGATTCAGGACGCCGGTCGCCCCCGCGGCGTCGCCGAAGAAGATCGTGCCCGCGTTGAAGTTCAGCGTGCCGGCCTGGAGGTTGTAGGTGCCGGTGCCGCCGGAGGACTGGCTGCCAAAGGCCGCGAAGGCGCCGCCAAAGGTCGCCACGGAACCAGCGCCGTTCTGCGTGATGGTGCCCGTGCCGCCCGCGACGCCGAAGCCGGAGCCGACGTCCAGGTAGCTGTTTGCCCCGAGGAGGAACTGGCTGCTCCCGCCGATGGTGAGCGTGCCGCTGGTGCCCGTCTGGCCGGATGATTGGTTCAGCCCGAGGTAGATGTGGAAGCCGCCCGTCCATGTGTCGCCCGTGCGGAGGACCGAGGTGCCGGAAAGCTGGTAAACGCCCGTGCCGCTGTCCGCGCCGACGATCATCGCGCCGCCGGTCTTCACCACGCTGCTGCCGGACTGGTTGAAGGTGCCGGTGACGCCCGCGCCACCGCCGACGAAGAGATACGCATAGTCGGGACCGGACGCGTAGCGGTCGAAGTCGAGGGTGCCCGCGCTCAGGTTCACGGTGCCGTTGCCCAGGCCGTTCAGGCCCACTCCGATCGGTCCGGAGGTCACGTTCAGATTGCCGCCGCCGGAGATGTTCAGCGTGGTGCCGTTGATCACGCGCATGGCCGCCACCCCAGAGGCCGGCCCGCCGTTCACCGTGAGGCTGGTGCTGGGGTTGATGACCAGTCCAACGGTCCCGCCGTCGATCGCGCGCAGGTAGCCGACCGAGTTGTTCGCGCCGGCGCTGACGAGCGTGCCGCCGGTCAGGTAGAGGCGGCCGGTCGTCGCGATGTCGCCCAGCGTGAGCGTCCCGCTTCCCGCCTTGGTGATGTCGCCCGAGCCGATGACGGACGAGTTGATCGTCGCGCTGACGCCCGCGCCCGTGGTGAGCTGCGCGCCCGTGGACGAGGCCCCGTTGGCCGCCGCGGCGTTGGAAAGGGTCAGCGAGCCGCCGGTCAGCGTGTAGTTGGAATTGAAGGTCAGGCCGCCCGCGCTGATGGGCACCGCCAGCGTCACCGTGCCCGGCGCACCGCCCGCGCCGAAGACCACGATGTCGTGGAGGTTCGCGGAATTGTTCCAGACGAAGTCGCCGGGGCCGTTCGAGAAGTTCGGCGTGGTGGTGTCCCAAGTCCCGCTTCCGTCCGATCCCGTGCCGAACGCATGGAGCGGATCCCAGTAGTAAGTCGCCTGGGCCAAGGCTGAAGCCGCCGCCAGCACCGAGCCGGCGAGCAGCGCGGCCAGCCGCGACGCGTGGCGCGAGCGGCGCAGGAGATTTCGGCCGGTGAGCCCAATGCGGCTCGCGTTTCCTTTGAAGGTGAATGGCATGGAAGGGGTGTCGGGAGGGCGACTTCGAGGGAGAAAGGCGGTCACCGAAGCCACGGCAACAACCCACCACGGCTAGTGACCCACCCATGGGGTGAGGTGGCGGGATGCTAAGAGTGACAAAATTGCGTGCAATCGAAAATCGGCCCCCGGGGAAACTTTCTCGCAACCTTTCTGCGCCCTGGTCCGAAGCCGGCCGGCCCGCCCGGTGACATTGCAAGGCCAAGCCATCGCGGGATGTTGCGGGGATGCCTGCCAGTCCCACGCGACCGCCGCCGAAGGAAAAGACCAGGCCAAAGGGGGCCAAGGCGACCACGCGCAGTTGGAAGGGGCGGTTGCTCCGCTGGTCGTTGATCGCGCTCGTCGCCGGCCTCGTGCTTCCCGTGGTCGAGGTCGGCTGCGCGCGCGTGATCCGCCCGCCGGTCACCACGCTCATGCTGCTGCGGCGGATCGAGGGAACTTGGTCGAGCGAATACCGCGGCCGCATCGACTACCAATGGCGACCGTGGCGCGAGCTGCCCGACACGTTCCTGCGCGCCGCGTGGGTGAGCGAGGACGCGCGCTTCTTCCAGCACCGCGGCTTCGACTGGAAGGAGATCCAGGCCGCCATGAAGAAGTCGGAGCGCACCGGCGCGCCGCCGCGAGGCTCATCCACCATCACGCAGCAGTGCGCGCGCACGCTCTTTCTTTGGCCGGGCCGCTCCTACGTGCGCAAGGGCCTGGAGGCCTACTACACCGTCTTGATGGAGTGGATGCTGCCCAAGCGCCGCATTTTCGAGCTCTACGCGAACACCGTGGAACTGGGCGACGGCATCTACGGCGTCGCCGCGGCCGCGCGCCGCCACTTCGGCCGCGATGCGAATGCCCTGACGCCCGAGCAGGCCGCCTACCTCGCCGCGATGCTGCCCGCGCCGCGCCGGTGGAATCCCGCGCAACCCACGCCCCGCCTGCGCTGGCGGAAAAATCGCATCCTGCACGAGCTGGCCGCCGCGCCGCTACGCTGGCCGGACGGCGTGCGGTAGCCATAGATGTAGAGGCGGCTCTGTCCGCGAATGCGGACGTGTCGCCTCAAGTCAAAAAGGTCAGGATAAAACTCGTAACACTTCCAGTTTGGTGCTTGGCCTGCGTCCACATCCCGCCAACAACGCTGTCGGAGAAGCCTTGATCGCGTTCGGCGAAGAGTTTGCCCTGATCCTTCGCTGACTTCCTTCGACTCCGCGAGGACTCGCCGCCGTCCTGTGAGGAGTGGCTGGGAGCCTCCGCCGGCTTCGCGCGACCCGTCGATGAGTCGGCGGCATCCGGCGCCGGGTGGCTGGGATCCCTCGTCGGGTCGGCGCAAGCCCGCGGGGACTTAGGCGGAGTCGCCAGACACTCCCGGCCATCCGGCGACGGGTGGAGTGGACTCTTCGAGCACTTGGCCAGACCCGGCGAAGGATGGCGCGCACCCTTCGCCGCACGAGGGCAAGTGACGCGAGACTGCGGCCAAGTGCCCGCTGAGTCGCGCGAAGTGAGCGGAGACTTCCGCGAAGTCATCCGAGAGTGGCGCCAAGTCAGCGATGACTTGGCCGAAGTGAGCGGAGAGTCACGCGAAGTCATCGATGACTTGGCCGAAGTCATCGATGACTTGGCCGAAGTGATCGGAGAGTCGCGCCAAGTGACCGGACACTTGCGCCAAGTGGCCGAAGCGTCGCGCCAAGTCTTCGCGGGCGGTGGGACGCGCTTGCGTGGGCGAATCGCTTCTGGGGAGCGCCACCTTTGACCGGAAGGATGAGAATGCCCACCGCATGGCCGGGGTCGCTCGCTGGAGCGAGTGGGATGGCTTTAGGCCGCTGGGGGCATGGGGCTCTTCCCGGGCAGAGGCTCGGCATCGGGTGGCCGTTCTGGGGCGCGGTGGGCCTGGTCGAAAAAAGTGCAGAGACCTCCAAAAAAAGGCGGGGGGTGGCCACCTCCTGACCATCCCCCTGAAGGAGGCTTCCCGCGCGCCAACGAAAGGCGGCGCTTCCCGGAAGCCAGCGGCCCCGCGGCGCTTGCTTCCTGGGAACCACTACCATGCAGTCCCCGCGGACCGTCAGACATACCGAAAGGACCCAGTCCCATGAAACAGAACCCCAAGACCATCGCGCGCACCAGCCACGCGCCCATCCTCGCGACCCCCGAGAAGTGGCACGCCCTCGACACCGCCTCGCAGGCGCTCCAGACCGAGTATGCCCCCCTCCTGCAGCCCCTGGGCGAAGCGGAGCGCCGCCACCTCTTG
>CALMOL010000194.1 GCA_937871685.1 uncultured Verrucomicrobiota bacterium | reverse complement strand
GGATGGGGGTTTTGCAGTCGGATGCCAAGCGGGGATGAGGGCGAATGGGCGGAAGGAGCGAATCGATGAGCGGTCACGATTCCTGCGCGCGGGAGCGCGCTTTGGAGTGCGGGAGCTTGCTCCCGCTGTCGTGACGATCCCTCAGAAATCATTCGCCACTCCGCTTCCTCGTCGTTCACGCGGGCCGTGGCGCGGCCGGCAGGAAAGCGGTGGCAAGCCACCGCACTCCAAAGCGCGTCCTCGCGCAGGAGCCGATGCCGCGCTGGCCGGCGGTGGCGTGGCCCGCGCGGAGAGGAGCGTCAGATGAAGATGTCCGGGATGAGCTTGCCGGTGTAGGAAGGCTCGTGGAGATACTTGGCGAAGTCGGATTCGCCGCACTCGCGCAGGTAGTCCTCGTCGATCAGGCAGCGGCCGGTCAGCTCGGCGGCGGGCGTGGCGAGAATGCCGAGCGCCGCGTCGGCCATGATCTCGGGCGTGCGGGCCATCTTGAACATGTCGCGCGAGCCGACCGCGAACTCGATGGCGGCGGTGGCGATGATGGTGCGCGGCCACAGGCAGTTCACCGCGATCCCGTGCGGGCGGAACTCCTCGGCCATGCCCAGCGAGAGCATCGTCATGCCGAACTTCGACAGCGAGTAGGGCGCGTGCGCGCCGAGCCACTTGCGGAGCGCGTCGCCCTCGGGCAGCGGCGGGCACAGGGAAAGAATGTGCGGGTTTTCCGACTTTTTGAGATGCGGCAGCGCGGCGCGCGACGTGAGATAAACGGCGCGGGCGTTCACGCCGAGCATGAGGTCGAAGCGCTTGGGGGGCGTGGCCTCGACCTTGGTGAGATTGATGGCCCCGGCGTTGTTGATGAGGATGTCGATCCCGCCGAAGCGCGACACGGCGGCATCGACCATGCGGTTCACGCCCTCCTCGTCGCGCACGTCCACCTGGAAAGGCAGCGCCTGGCCGCCGGCATGCTCAACCTCGGCGGAGACCTGGTGGATGTCGCCGGGAAGCTTGGGGTGCGGCTCGGCGGTCTTGGAGGCGACCACGATGTTCGCCCCGCCGCGCGCGAGCGCGAGGGCAAAGGCGCGACCGATGCCGCGCGAGGCTCCGGTGATGATGGCGGTGCGGTTGAAGAAGGGCTTGTCGGGCATGGGGATTCAGGAAAACACCTCGGCGAGGTTTGCCGTCAGGCCGGTGGCTGGATCCTGCGCCACGCCAGCATCGACGTTCTTAAAAGAGTTGTCCGGGAGGAAGATGGATACCTGCTGCAACGGCGGGACAACGACCCAGACGCTTTTCACGCCGTGGACGAGATAAAACTTCACCTTGTCCATGATCTCTTGCATGCCCTGGATGGGCGAAACGATTTCCACGGTGAGCAGCGGGGGCGAGGTCAAGTGGATCTCGTCATGCCACACGTCCAAGTCCATGTCGCCTCGCGGATAAACGGAAAGGTCTGGCGTTTTGGGGAAGCCAGGGGCCAGTTCTAGCCGAACCTCTGGCACGATGCGAAATTCGCGATGCTTGCGGAACTCCGCGTAAAGGTTGCCTTGGATGATCGCGTGGTTCTTGCTCGGCATGGGCTTTCCCCTCTCCTCTTCGTAGGTGAGCGGGCGCTCGGCGATGACGGCGGTGCTCATGGCGGGGAAAGGGTGGACGCCCGGTGCGCGGCGTCCAACAAAAAAGCCGCCCGCGGCGAACCACGGGCGGCTTGAGGAAGGCAAGGAGAACGGTCAGTTCGGGCCGCCTTTGGAATCATAGACAACCTTCGACGGCCGCGCGACGGTTCCCTTCGGGCCAAAGGTCAGCGTGGAGCCGAAGGAGAACACGTCCACGTGCGTGTCGAACTTGCCGCGCAGGACGTGGATGCCGGTGGGATCGACGTTGTTCACCGTCGCGCTGCGCACGAAGAGGTGGTCGTAGGCGATGTCGAAGCGCTGGCGCTCGCTCCACTTGTAACCGAGGCCGACGCCGAGGGTCTGGCGATCCTCGTCGGGCAGGCGCGGGGTGCGGTCCACGGAGTTGCGCACGGGGGTGTTGTCGTAGGCGTAGCCGCCGCGGACAGTCCACTTGCCGATGTCGTATTGGAGGCCGACGGAGTAGCGGAACACGTCCTTGTAGTTCTGCGGCGCGTAGGCCACCAGCGCGCCGATGTTGTCGCGGATCTCGATCTTGTCGAAGGAACTCCAGCGGGTCCAGACCACGTCGCCCATCAAGGTCCAGTTCTGGCCGAGCTTCTGCGAGATGCCGAAGTTGGCCATCATCGGGAGGTTCAGGTCGGCCGTGATGCTGCGGTTGGTGAAGCGCCGGGGAATGTCCTGCGCCGCCAGGCCGGCGGCGGCGTTGTTGGCGACGCCCGTGGCAATCGCGTTCGCCGCGGCCGCGCCGGCGAGCGGGGTGAGGGCCGTGACCAGGCGGGCCTGGATGGCGGCGGGGACAGCCGCGTAGTTGGGGACGTTGACGTAGCGGGACTTGCCCTCGATGTCGTGCTCGATGTTGGAGCGGAACGAGATGCCGAGCTTGGTGCCGGGGAAGGGCTCGTAGAGCACGGCGACGTTCCAGCCCACGCCCACGGCGTCGCCGCCGAAGCGCACGCGGCCGTCGGTGAAATAGGAGCCCGGGGTGATGCCGCCGGTGGTGGCGGCGACGGCCGCGGCGGCGTTGTTGGCCGCGGTGGCACGCAGGGCGGCCGGAATGGTGGTGCTGGTGAGCACGCCGCCGGCGATGGTGTTGGCGAGGTTGGCGTTGAGGGCGCCGTAATCGACGATGCTCGAGAGGCCCACGTCCACGTAGGAAATGTTGATGCCCGCCGCGACCGAGAGGTTGGGCAGAACCTTGTAGGCCAGGTTCAGGTTGAGGTTGATGTCCGTGATGCGCGAGTTCGTGGCGTGGTAGCGCATGATGGAGCCCTCGTCCCACTGGGTCTCCAGGCCAAACGGGGCATTGATGCCGATGCCGGCGGCGAGCCGGTCGGAGAATTGGTAGGCGACGTAGATGCCGGACACCGTCTGGCCGAAGAACTTGGTGCCAGGCGCGCCGCCCTGGCCGCCGGTGTTCGAGCCGAGGTTGAGGTTGGCCAGAGCCGGGTTCACGTAGCCGGAGGCGCGCTCGTTATACTTGATGTCCGGGACGATGTAGGAGGAGGTCGTGGAGATCGTCAGCCGGTTGGGCAGGAAGGTCATGCCGGCCGGGTTGAAATACACGGTGGAGCCATCCTGGGGATTGGCGGAGCCGGCGCCGGCGAGGCCGGCGGAGGTGACGCCCTGGTCGCCGTAGAGGGAGAAGGACGCGCCGTCGGCGCGGACGGCGAGCAAGGCCACAGCCAGCGCGGAGAGCGCGACGGCGCGACGGGTGAGATTGCGGTGAGGCATAAGG
>CALMOL010000193.1:2280-3491 GCA_937871685.1 uncultured Verrucomicrobiota bacterium | reverse complement strand
CGACCTGTGCTTCATCGCCTCCATCCCCCTCGACGACGTGATCGCCCGCCTCCAGTCAGCCGGCATCCCCATCGAGGAAGGCCCCGTCGCCCGCACCGGCGCCGAGTTCGAACTGCGCTCCGTCTATCTCCGCGACCCCGACCTCAACCTCATCGAAATCTCCGAGCGCGCCGCCTGATCGGCTGGGCGGTCAAGACCGTGGATTAACCACAGATTAACGCAGATTAAAGGAGATTGGCGGAGACCGCCCCGCCCGTGCCAAACCAAGTCGCGAGGCCAACGCAGAGTTGTAGAGGCGGCTCTGTCCGCGAATGCGGACGTGCCGCCTCAAGCTTCCTCCCCGGGTGGCCGCCTCTGAGCGGTCCACAGCAGCGGCCACGGCGGAAAAAATTAGAGGCGGCACGCCCACTGCGTGGACAGCGCCGCCTCTACAACGGGCGCATCGCTCGGCGCGAGGAGCCGGCTGCGGGAGTTACTTCGTCTCGTTCAGGCGCCAGAGGTAGGGCTGGAAGGTGACGGCGGCGTTGGCCGGGATCTTGGCGGAGCGATACTTGTTGATGAAGGCGACGGGGCCGCCGGCGGGGGCGAAGTCTTCCTTATACCAGTCGAAGATCTTGGAGACGGCTACGCTCTTCTTGTCGGCGGAGGGCTGCACGCCGGGGCCGTTGACGAAGCCTTTCGCGAGGCGGTCGAGCTGGGCGCCGATTTTGGGTCCCTCGAAGGGCTCGTTGAGGAGCGGCGGGCAGCTCACGCTGGCGCAGTTCAGCGCGAAGTGGATCCGTGGCTCCTTGAAGCGCGGGCGGATGAGGTCGCTCTCCAGGTTGTTGAAGCTCATTTTCTTGCCGGCCACGGTGATGCGCTGCTTGTTGAAGTAGGGCAGGATGGAGAGGACGGAGGGGTCCTTGCCGTCGGGGTAGGCGTTGACTTTCTCGCGCAGGATCCAGGCGTTGTAGGCGTTGAGGTGGAAGGCGAGCTGGTCGGGCGTGTTGGCGGCGGAGGCGGGCGCGGCGGCGATGGTCTGCACCACGCGCTCGAGGGCGGCGACGTCGGCGGGGTTGGCCTTCCAGGCGGCGTAGTTCACGCCGCGCGCGGAGACGTATTTTTTGAGGAGCGGGCCGTAGGCGGGATCGATGCCGGGCGCGGCGGGGGCGGTGGTCGCGGCGAGGAGCGCGCCCGAGCCGAGGGTAAGGGTGAAGCGGAGGCGGGTGAGC
>CALMOL010000193.1:0-2270 GCA_937871685.1 uncultured Verrucomicrobiota bacterium | reverse complement strand
ATCATCGACACGATGTACGATGATCATGCCGATAAAATAATACAACAGCAAAAACACCGCAATGCTGCCGGCAATGCCAAACCAGGCGCGGCGGGAGAGGGAGCGGAGGCGGGTGAGCATGGGTGTCAGTGTAACGGGCGAAACGGATGCGATGCGAGCTTAAAAACGGACGCACCGCTTCTCAAAGGGGGAAAGATTCAAGCATCAGGCTTCAAGGAAGGTGGGAAGGGGAAAAAGGTTGAAGGGCTGAGCGCCGACCTGGCCACGGGCAAGCCATCGTCCGGCCTTTCTGCCGCTTGGTCTTTTCCCTTCCTTGAAGCTTGAAGCTTGAGGCTTAAACCTTTCCCCCTCATGGACGCTGACGCCATCATCATCGGAGCCGGGCTTGCCGGCCTCGTCGCCGCGGCCGAGCTCGCCGACGCGGGGCGGCGCGTGATCTTGCTGGACCAGGAGGGGCCGCAGAACCTCGGCGGGCAGGCGTGGTGGTCGTTTGGCGGGTTGTTTTTCGTGGACTCGCCCGAGCAGCGCCGGCTGCGCATCCGCGACTCGCGGGACTTGGCGTGGCAGGATTGGCAAGGCTCGGCGGGCTGGGACCGCGAGGAGGACCATTGGCCGCGCCGCTGGGCGGAGGCCTACGTGGACTGGGCGGCGGGCGAGAAGCGCGCGTGGCTCCACGCGCAGGGCATGCGCTGGTTTCCGGTGGTGGGCTGGGCGGAGCGCGGCGGCGGGCTGGCCACCGGGCACGGGAACTCGGTGCCGCGCTTCCACGTGACGTGGGGCACCGGACCGGGGGTGGTGGAGCCCTTTGCGCGGCGGGTGCAGGAAGCGGCGAAGCTGGGCAAGATCATCCTGCGCTGCCGGCATCGCGTGAATGAGTTGCTCGTCACGGCCGGCGCGGTGGACGGCGTGCGGGGCGACGTGCTCGCGCCGGACGACGCCGAGCGCGGCCGGCCGACCTCGCGCACGGTCGTGGGCGATTTCACGCTGCGCGCGCCGGTGGTGATCGTCACGAGCGGCGGCATCGGCGCGAACCACGAGCTGGTGCGGAAGAACTGGCCGGCGCGACTGGGCGAGCCGCCGCGCAAGATGGTGTGCGGCGTGCCCGACCACGTGGACGGCCGGATGCTGGGCATCGCCGAGGCGGCCGGGGCGCGGCTCATCAACCGCGACCGGATGTGGCATTACACCGAGGGATTGCAGAATTGGGACCCGCTGTGGACGCAGCACGGCATTCGCGTGCTGCCGGGGCCATCCTCGCTGTGGCTGGACGCGACCGGGCGGCGGCTGCCGGCGCCGTGGTTCCCGGGCTTCGACACGCTCGGCACGCTCGATTACCTGCGGACCACGGGATGGGACTGGTCGTGGTTCGTGCTCACGCAGAAGATCATCGACCGGGAGTTTGCGTTGTCCGGCTCGGAGCAGAATCCCGACCTCACCGGCAAGAGCTGGGGCGGCGTCCTCCGCCGCGTGATCAAGGGGCAGGCGCCGGTGGAGGCGTTCAAGAAGCATGGCGCGGACTTCGTCGTGCGCGGCACGCTGCCGGAATTGATCGAGGGCATGAACGCGCTGACCGGCGGCGAGCCGCGCCTGGACCTCGCCGCGGTGGAGCGCGAGATCGTGGCGCGGGACCGCGAGATCGAGAATCCTTTCTCAAAGGACGCGCAGGTCACCGCGCTCCGCGGCGCGCGCGCCTACCTCGGCGACAAGCTGATCCGCGTGGCCAAGCCGCACCGACTGCTCGATCCGAAGGCCGGCCCGCTGATCGCGGTGCGGCTGTGGGTGGTCACGCGCAAGACGCTTGGTGGGCTGGAGACGGACCTCGCCGGCCGCGTGCTGGGCGCGAGCGGCGCGCCGCTGCCCGGCCTCTACGCGGCGGGCGAGGCCTCGGGCTTCGGCGGCGGGGGAATGCACGGCTACCGCGCGCTGGAGGGGACTTTCCTCGGCGGCTGCCTCTTTTCCGGCCGCACGGCCGGGCGCGCGGCGGCCGAGGCGACGCGATAGGCGACGCACGGAAAAAAGCTCGCCCCCGCACTTGGCATGGGCTTGGCTGCAAGCTCGTTCCCTTCCTCCACCGCCGGCCGTCTCGGCAACCCGTGCCTTCCCGCCCTGATCCTGCGCTTCCCGCTTTGCGCCCCCGGCTTTCGGGCTTTCTTCCCCGCTCCTATTCCCCTGCGATGAACCTGGAAAGCGGCCTTGCCGATCCCCCTTCGACCGCGCCCGCTCCCGTCGCGCCCCCTCCGGCTGCGTCGGACGCTTTTGCCGAGGATCCC
>CALMOL010000192.1 GCA_937871685.1 uncultured Verrucomicrobiota bacterium | reverse complement strand
CAGCGTGCCTCGCCCGGCCGGCGCCCCGCGCCGCCGGGCGCGCGCGATTCCATCCTGCCGGCGCCCCCGCCCGCGCCGCCCGTGCGGCAGTAGCTCCGCCCGCACTGAACGCCATGCCCCCGACCCCGCCCGATCCCGCGCGCAAGGAAACGCTCGACCAAGTCGCGGCCGAGGAAAGTTCCTCGCGCTCCTTGCCCGCCGAGATGCTCGGCCTGCTGCGCGCCAACCGGAAGTGGTGGCTTCTGCCCATCCTGATCGTGATCGCGTTGCTGGCGCTGCTCCTCGTGCTCGGCGGCACCGGCGTGGCGCCATTCATCTACTCGATCTTCTGATTCCGCGGGACGGAACGATTGCGGTTTGACCGGCGGGCGGCCTTCGCCGAATCATCGCCCGCGAATGACTTGCCGGCGCTGGGCTGCGCTCGGCGCCGCGGGCGTTCGCGTGCTGTCCGCCCCGTCACCTCCCAACGAAAGGAAACGCGCCATGATCACCCTGTGCCGTTCCACATCCCTCCGATCCCTCCTCCTGCCGGCGCTGCTGGCCACCCTCGCCCTTGTCGGCACCGGCTGTAAAAAAGCCACCCGCGTCGCCCAGGGAAACAAGGACCAAATCTTCCACTACGGCAACGGCGGCGAGCCCTCCGACCTCGACCCGCAGAATGTCCAAGGCGTGCCCGAGCATCACATCATCAAGGCGCTCTTCGAGGGCTTGGTGACGATGCACCCCAAGGACCTTTCCGCGCAGCCCGGCGTAGCCGAGCGCTGGGAAGTATCGCCGGATGGCAAGACCTTCACCTTCACCCTGCGCGCCAATGCCCGCTGGTCGGACGGCCAGCCCGTCACCGCCGACGACTTCGTTCAGTCCTACGAGCGCATCCTCAACCCCAAGTTCGCCGCCCCCTACGCCGAGAACCTTTACCTCATGGTCGGCGCGGAGGAATACAACAAGGGCAAGCTCACCGACTTCACGCAGGTCGGCGTGAAGGCGCCCGAGAAGCGCAAGCTGCAGATCACCCTGCGCGCCCCGGCGCCCTTCTTCATCGGCATGCTGAGGCACTACTCGTGGTTCCCCGTGCCGATGGGCACCGTGACCAAGTTCGGCAAGAAATACGACAAGGGAAACCCGTGGACGCGTCCCGAGAACATCGTGTCCAACGGCCCCTTCACGCTCAAGGAATGGAAGCCCAACGACAAGATCGTGGTGCAGAAGAACCCGCGCTACTGGGACGAGAACTCGGTGCAGCTCAAGGAGATCCACTTCTACCCCATCGACTCCACCGATACCGAGGAGCTGGCCTTCCGCGCCGGCGAGCTCCACGCCACCAACAAGGTGCCCGCCTCCAAGACCGATGCCTACAAGCAGGCCGGCACCACCCTGCGCATCGAGCCCTACTACGGCGTCTATTATTACCGCGTGAACATGGACCCGCAGAAGGGCTCCAATCCCGCGCTCAAGAAGGCCGAGGTGCGCCGCGCGCTGGCCCTGAGCATCGACCGCGAGGCCATCGTCAAGAACGTGCTGCGCGGCGGCGAGCTGGCCGCGTGGAGCTTCGTGCCGCCCGGCCCCGGCGGCTACCAGACGCGCGACAAGCTCAAGTATGACCCCGAGGGCGCGCGCAAGCTCCTGGCCGACGCCGGCTACCCCGGCGGCAAAGGCGTGCCGAAGATTTCCATCCTCATCAACACCGCCGAGGATCACAAGGCCGTGGCCGAGGCCGTGCAGGCCATGTGGAAGAAGGAGCTCGGCATCGAGGTGGAGATCAACAACCAGGAGTGGAAAGTGTATCTCGCCGCGCAAAACAACATGGACTACATGGTCTCGCGCTCGGGCTGGATCGCGGACTACCCGGACCCGAACTCGTTCCTGGGCATCCACACCACGGGCAACGGCAACAACAACACCGGTTTCGCCTCCCCGAAGTTCGACAAGCTCGTCGTGGACTCGTGGTCGGCCGGCGCCAGCGGCAAGCGCACCGGCATGCTCCAGGAAGCCGAGGGCCTCCTGCTGGCGGACATGCCCGTGGTCCCGATCTACTTTTACACCCGCCGCTACCTGATCCAGAGCAGCGTCAAAGGGTGGTTCGCGAACATGCTCGACGACCACCCGTGGAAATACATCTACCTCGATCCCGCCGCCCCGCCCGACCGCCTGCCCGTCCTCGGCACCGCGCGGTGAAGACCATCCGGGGCGAAGGGAGACAGGATTTTCAGGATTATAGGATTCACAGGATTGGCTGAAGGGGATTGAGCTCACCTCCTCGCCAAGCCGCTGTTCGCCGTTAAACGCGCGACCACATCCGTCCTCCCCAACCCTGTGAATCCTGTAATCCTGTAATCCTGTCTCTCTTGTCCCGCATCGGGTTTGATGCGCGCGGCTGCTGTCGTCATGCTGAAATTCATCGCGTCGCGCCTGGTCCAGACCGTGGGCGTGGTGTGGCTGGTCGCCACGCTCACCTTCGTGCTGGTGCGCTTCGCGCCCGGCTCGCCCTTCGACCAAGAGCGAAACGTCTCGCCCGAGATCAAGGCGAACATGGAGAAGCGCTATGGGCTCGACCAGCCCGTGTGGAAGCAATACGTCAACTACTTCGGCCCCCTCATCGCCCACGGCGACTTCGGTCCGTCCTTCAAGTATTCCAACCGCACCGTCACCGAGATCATCGGCGACGCGCTGCCCATCTCCTTCGAGATGGGGTTCTGGGCGCTGCTCGTGGCGCTCACGCTTGGCGTCGGCGCGGGCGTGCTGGCCTCGCTGCGGCGCAACACCGCGCTCGACTGGCTCCCGATGTCGCTCTCGCTGGTGGGCATTTCGGTGCCCATCTTCGTGGTCGGCCCGCTGCTCATCGTCACGTTTTCCATCCACCTGGGCTGGTTCAACGTGAACGGCTGGAACGAGCCGGCCGACCGCGTGCTGCCCTCGCTCACGCTGGGTTTCTACTACGCGGCCTACTTCGCGCGCCTGACCCGCGGCGGCATGCTGGAGGTGCTCTCGCAGGACTTCATCCGCACCGCGCGCGCCAAGGGCGCGTCCGAGGGGCGCGTCGTCCTGCGCCACGCCCTGCGCGGCGGCGTGCTGCCGGTGGTGAGCTTCCTCGGGCCGGCCCTGGCCGGCATCGTCACCGGCTCCTTCACCATCGAGACCATCTTCCACATCCCCGGCCTCGGCCGCTACTTCATCCAGGCCGCGCTCAACCGCGACTACACCCTCGTGATGGGCACCGTGATCCTCTTCGCCTCGCTCATCGGCCTGCTCAACCTTCTGGCCGACGTGCTCCTCGCTTGGCTCAACCCGCGCGTGAAGCTCGATTGAACGCCTTTCCCCGGATGCGTGGCAAGGGAGACAGGATTACAGGATTTCAGGATTAACGGGATTGGCTGAGGGGAGGACTCCCCACTTCGCTCAAGTGGGCGCCCCATTGCCCCACGATCGGGGGAGCCGCCAGCCCAAGTCTTCCAATCCTGTTAATCCTGAAAATCCTGTAATCCTGTCTAAACTGCCTCGCCCTTCGCCCTAGCGCCCGTTCTCCTTCTCCGCCGTGCCCCTCGTCGCCGAAGAAACCCAGCCGCCGCCCGAGCCTTTCGAGGCGCCGCCGATCCTCGATGTCGCGTCGCACGAGGGCGAGGCCGGCCACTCGCTCTGGCAGGACGCCTGGGCGCGCCTGCGCCGCAACCGGCTCGCCGTGATTTGCGGCGGCTTCCTCATCGCGATCGCCGTCCTTTGCTTTGTCGGCCCGCTGTTCACGCAGGATCCCAACGCGCAAGAACTCTCCCGCTACATCACCGCGCCCACCTGGGAGCATTGGATGGGCACCGACACCCACGGACGCGACCTCTTCGCCCGCGTGCTGGCCGGCGGGCGCGTGTCGCTGATGGTGGGCTTGTGCGCCACGGTGGTGTCGCTCGTCATCGGCGTGCTCTACGGCACCGTGGCCGGCTACCTCGGCGGCAAGGTGGACGCCGTCATGATGCGCTTCGTGGACGCGGTGTATGCCATGCCCTTCATCATCTTCGTGATCCTGCTGATGGTGCTCTTCGGGCGAAACTTCCTCCTCCTCTTCGTGGCCCTCGGCGCGGTGGAATGGCTCACCATGGCTCGCATCGTGCGCGGCCAGGTGATGGCCCTGCGTCGCACCGAGTTCATCGAGGCCGCCGATGCCCTCGGGCTGCCCAAGTCCCGCATCATCTTCCGCCACCTCATCCCCAACACGCTCGGCCCGGTGATCGTGTTCACCACGCTGACCATCCCGGCCATCATGCTGCAGGAAGCCTTCCTGTCCTTCCTCGGCCTCGGCGTGCCGCCGCCCGACGCCTCCTGGGGCACCCTCATCAACGAGGGCGCCAAGAGCATGGAGGAATACCCGTGGCTCCTCCTTTTCCCCGGCCTTGCGCTCGCCGTCACCCTCTTCTCGCTAAACTTCCTCGGCGACGGCCTGCGTGATGCGCTCGATCCACGCGCCTCGAAGGATTGATCCCTTCGCCCAATTCATGGCTCTCCTCGAAGTCCACGACCTCCGCGTCGCCTTTCACACTCGCGGCGGCGTGGTTCAGGCGGTCAACGGCGCGTCCTGGACGCTGGAGAAGGGCGAGACGCTCGGCGTCGTCGGCGAGTCCGGGTCCGGCAAGTCGGTGTCGGCCTACGCGCTGATGGGCCTCGTGCCGCAGCCCCCGGGGCGCATCGCCGGCCGCGCGCTGCTCGGCGGCGTGGACCTGCTGCGCGCCCCCCGCCGCGAGCTGGCCGCCATCCGCGGCAAGCGCCTGGCGATGATCTTCCAGGACCCGATGACCTGCCTGAATCCCTACCAGCGCGTGGGCGATCAGATCATGGAGCCACTGCTCATCCACGAGAAGATTTCCAAGGCCACCGCCCGCGAGCGCGCGCTGGAAGCCCTGCGCGAGGTGGGAGTGCCCGACCCGGCCGCGCGGATGCGCGCGTGGCCGCACGAGTTTTCCGGCGGCATGCGCCAGCGCGTGATGATCGCCCTGGCCCTCGTGACGAATCCCGAGGTCCTCCTCGCCGACGAGCCCGCCCCCGCGCTCGACGTGACCGTGCAGGCGCAAATCCTTGACCTCATCAAGCGCCTCCAGCGCGCCCACGGCACCGCCGTGCTCTTCATCACGCACGACCTCGGCGTGGTCTCGGGCTTCTGCGACCGCGTGCAGGTCATGTATGCCGGCCGCATCCTCGAGAGCGCGCCCACGGCCGGCGTCTTTGAGCGCCCGCTGCACCCCTACAACCGCGCCCTCCAGAAATCGATCCCCGCCTTCCAGGAGAAGGGCCGCGACCTCTACACCATCCGCGGAATGCCGCCCGACCTGAGCAAGCCGTCCCCGGGCTGCCCCTTCGCCCCGCGCTGCGAGTTCGTGCGCGACGCGTGCACCGAGGCGGGCAAGGGCGTGACCCTGGAGGAATTCATCTCCGGCCACCACACCGCCTGCCTGCGCGTCCAGCGCGGAGAGCTTCAGCTGGACGAAGCCGGCGTGATGGCCTGAACGGAGGTGTCAGCAGACTGGCGGAATCCCCGCAGGGTCGGACGATTCTCCTCCTGGGTCGGCCGGACTTTGTCCGAGGCCTGATGCCGGCCATCCATCATCGGACGGGCGTCGCCCAAGCTCTGACGAATGGCCCTCAAAGGCAGACGATTTCCGGCCACGCGTGGACCAACTCCTTCCAAGCTCAGAAGGCTGCCATCCAAAGTCTCATGGCACCCATTCAAGATCAGACGGAAGTCATCTAAAGCTGGACGGAAACCATCCAAGGTTGGACCAAAGTCATCCACCCTTGGACGGATCTCGTCCAACGTTGGACGAAGTTCATCCAACGTTGGATGACCACCCATCCAACTTTGAACGAAAGTCGTCCAAGGTTGGATGACTTTGGTCCAACCTTGGATGGGGTGGCATCCAACCCTGGATGAAAGTCGTCCAACTTTAGATGG
>CALMOL010000191.1 GCA_937871685.1 uncultured Verrucomicrobiota bacterium | reverse complement strand
ATCCTGGAAAGCCTGACCGAGGGCGTGCTCGCGGTGGACGCCGCGCGCACCGTGCTGCTCGCCAACGGACGGCTGAAGGAAATGTTCGACCTGCGCGCGCCGGCGGTGGGCCGCAGCCTTCATGAGACCTTCCGCGCCCCGGAGGTGCGCGCGGCGGTGGAGGCGGCCTTGGGCGGCGAGGCTTCGGTGCGGCCCATCACGCTGGACGTGCGCGGCGCGGACGGCCGCTACACGCCCAAGCACTTCGACCTCGCCGCCGCGCCGCTCGCCGCCGCGGCCGCTACCCCGGGCGCGGTGCTGGTGTTCCACGACGTGACCGCGCTGCGGCGGCTGGAAACCGTGCGGCGCGAGTTCGTGGCAAACGTTTCCCACGAGCTGCGCACGCCGCTCACGCTCGTGCGCGGCCACCTGGAGACCCTGCTCGACGAAGGCGCGCTGGATGATCGTGCCTTGGTCGAGTCCTCGCTCGGCGTGATGCACAAGCACTCTCTCCGCCTGGGCGCGCTCGTGGACGACCTGCTGACCATCTCGCGCCTGGAGCATGGCCGCGGCGGGCTGGAGCCAGGGCGCGTCCTGCTCGGCGAGGCCGCCGCGCGCGTGCTGGAGCGGCTGGAGCCCGCCCTCCGCGAGAAGGGCGCGGACGGCGAGGTGGACATCGCGCCCGCCGGACTCGCCGTCCGGGCCGACCCGCACCGCCTCGACCAAGTGCTCTTCAACCTCCTCGACAACGCGCTTCGGCACGGCGTCGCGGGCACCGCGCCGCGGGTGCGCATCGAGGCCCGGCGCGAGGAGGACTGGGTGCGCCTCACCGTGGCCGACAACGGACCCGGCATTCCGGCCTCCGACCAGGCGCACGTTTGGGAACGCTTTTACCGCGTCCACAAGGATCGGTCGCGCGACGCCGGCGGCACCGGCCTGGGGCTGAGCATCGTCAAGCACATCGCCCTGGCGCACGGCGGGCGCGCGGGATTGGAAAGCGAACTGGGCCACGGCGCGCGCTTTCACGTCTGGCTGCCGGCGGCGGAGGAGGCAGAGGTGAGAAATGAGACGTGAGAGATGAGGAGGTGGCCCGGCCCGAAGCACGCTGCCGCCGTGTCTTTTGGCGAGGGCGTCGCCATCCAGCTGGTGGGCTATGATCCACTTATCATCTCTCACCTCTCACTTCCCTCTCGGTCCCCCTTGCATCTTCCGGCGCCTCTCCTCAGTATGGCGAGCGCTCGAACTTTCCCACATGCCTTCCGCCGCTTCCCCTGGAGGCAATCCTCGCGCCGCTGCCACGGCAGACGAATGGATCGGCTTGCGGGGCCATGTGCTTGACGCGCCCGAGTCCGGCCGGCTGCGCTCGTGGCGCGAGGGCGCGGTGCTCTTCGACCCCGCCACCGGCCGCATCACCGAGACGGGCGAATACGCGCTGCTGCGCCGCCGCCCCCGCACCGCCAAGGTCCGGTGGCTCGGCGGGCCAGAGTGGCTGGTGATGCCGGGCCTGATAGACGTGCACGCGCACGTCCCGCAATATCCCGCCGTAGCCCGCGGGGAGGGTGAGCTGCTGCCCTGGCTGCGGCAGGCGATCTTCCCGCTGGAGCGGGACTTTTCCAAGCCCCGAGCCTTGGTGCAGGCTCCGCGCTTCTTCCACGAGCTGGCACGCCACGGCACCACGAGCGCCATGCTCTACTCGGCCATCTACGAGGAGAGCACCGACGCCGCCTTCGAGGCTGCCGCCGCGCGCGGCCTGAGAATCGCGCTGGGCAAGGTGATGATGGACGTGGGCTCTTACGGCCCGCTCCAGCCGCGCAAGATCCTCACCGTCTCCCTGCACGAGAGCGAGGCGCTCTGCCGCCGCTGGCACGGCGCGAACGGCGGCCTGCTGCGCTACGCCTTCGCGCCCCGCTTCGCCGTTTCCTGCTCCGAACGCCTGATGCGCGGCGCGGCGGACTTAGCGCGCCAGTATGATGCGCCCATCCAAACGCACCTCGCCGAGAGCGCGGGAGAGATCGAGAAGGTCCGCTTCCAGTTTCCGTGGGCCAAGGATTACACCGACGTGTATGACCGCTGCGGCCTCCTCGGGCCGCGCACGGTGCTGGGGCATTGCATCCATCTTTCCGAGCGCGAGGTGGGCACGCTGGCCGCCGCCAACGCGAAGGTGGCGCATTGCCCGACCTCGAACCTCTACCTCGGCTCCGGCATCATGCCGCTCGACCGCTGGCTCGCCGCCGGCCTCACCGTGGGCCTCGGCTCCGACGTGGCCGCCGGCCCGGAACTAAACATGTGGGCCGTGATGCGCTCCGCCGTCGAGTCGGCCCGCGCGCGCACCTTCTTCGTGCCGGATGCCCGCCCGCTGCGCCCGGCCGAGGCTTTCCACCTCGCCACGCAAGGCGGCGCGCGCGCTCTCGGCCTGGATGGCGTCGTCGGCACGCTCGATCCCGGCCGCGAGGCCGACCTCGTGGCGCTCGACCTCCACGCGCTGCTGCCTTACGGCACCGGTGCCGCTGCTGGGCCGCGGCCGGGCGAGCTCTCACCGCAGGATCTCGTGGCCCTGTGCGTGTATCGCGGCGGCCCCGCCGCCACGGCGCTGACCTTCGTGCGCGGCCGCTGCGTGTATCGCGCCGGCGAGCCGACGCCGATGGCCGACGTGCCCGTCGAGCCTGGTGGGAGCGGGATCTAAGCCGCCGCCGGCATCCGCCTCGGATAGGTCCGCGTGCGCAGCCCCCACGCGACAAACGCCGCGCCGATCAGGATCATGAAGAGCGAGAGGAACTGGCCTTTCGTGAGCGGCCCGAACATTTCCGAGTCCGGCTCGCGAAACTGCTCGCAGCCGATGCGAAACACCGCGTAAAACAGGAAAAACGCGCCCGTCAGCACGCCGTTGGGCAGACGCCAGCGCGTGCGCATCCACCACAGGATCACGAAGAGCACCACGCCCTCGAAGAATGCCTCGTAAAGCTGCGATGGGTGCCGCAGCGGCAGGATTTCCGCGAGCTGCTCGCGCGCCGCCGGCACGCCCGCGTAAAATGCCGCCACCAGCTCGGGCTGCTTGGCTTCCAGCTCGCGCGGGAACTGCATCGCCCACGAGACATTCGTCACCCGGCCCCACAGCTCGCCGTTGATGAAGTTCGCGCAACGCACGAGGAAGAGGCCGATGGGCGCCACCACGCACAGGTTGTCGCCGAGGTTCGTCCACGAGATCTTTTGCCGGCGCGCGTAGAACCAAGTGAAGATGACGATGCCCAAGATGCCGCCGTGCGAGGCCATGCCGCCCTTTTGGAGCTGGAAGATTTCCAGCGGATTGCGCAGGTAATTCTCCAGCCCGTAGAACAGCACGTAGCCCAGCCGGCCGCCGACGATCACGCCGAAGAGCGCGGTGAACGTAATGAAGTCGCCCACCTTTTCCTCCGGCAGGTCCGCCCAGCCCCGCCGCGAAAGCCACCGGTAGAGCGCCCAGCCGAGCAGAAACGACAGCACGTAGGCCACGCCATACCAGCGGATGGCGAGCTTCTCCCCAAGCTGGAGCGCCACCGGGCTGAGATCATGAAGGTAAGCGGCAAGCATCGCGGGCCGCGATCCTACCGGGCCGCCCTCACTCCGCCAGCACGCGTTGGACGGGAAGGTCGTGCGGTCCGAGCGGCAATGTCGGCCGCACTTGGCACGCGAAGCACAGCGCCACCGTGAACGTTGGCTGGGGCAGTGCGGCAAGCAGGCGGTCGTAATGGCCGCCGCCGCGCCCCAGCCGCGCGCCCTCCGGCGTGAACGCCAAGCCCGGCGCAAGCACCGCATCGAGGCGGTTCGGCTCGAGGGTTTCGCCCCCGCCCGGCTCGCGCAGGCCCCGCGCGCCGGGCACGAGTTCCCCCGGCGAGCGGACGCGGCACAATTCCAAGCGTCCGCCCTCGCGGGCGATCGGGTAGAAGACCTCGCGCGCCTTTATCCACGCGGGGAACTCCTCCCATAGGGCGTCCACGCCCGGCTCCTCCGGCAGCGGGGCATACAGCAACACGCGTCTGGCCTCGCGCCAGCGAGGCTCTTCCATCAGGCGGGTCCGCAATCGCGCAGACTTTTCCCCGCGCATTCCCGCGCTCAGCGCGCGCAACGCCACGCGCACCTCCCGGCGCACCGCAGCCTTGTCAGCGGCGAGGTCATCGGGCAGCATCGGCCAACGAAAGGGCGCCCCCGTTCGCTGCAAGCCTGCCGCATGGAATTTTGTGCGACCCCGGCCCGGCGGGTGCTACCCTTCGCGCTGGTCGTCCTCGAAGCCACGGGCGGCTATGAAGCCGACGTCGCCGCCGCCACCGGCTCCGGCGACGCCATGTCCACCCCCGCCCCTGGTGAACCGTCCGCGCCCCGGCGCACCCTGCGCTTCGGGCGCTATGAGGTGCCCTGCGACGAGAAGGGCGAGCCCATCGAGCTGGGCCGTGGCGGCATGGGCGTCACCTACAAGGCACAGGACGCCAAGCTCGACCGCGTCGTCGTCCTCAAGGTCATTTCCTCGCGCCTGCACGACTCTGCCACGATGCGGCAGAAGTTCCTCCGCGAAGCCCGCCTCCTTGCGCGCCTGGCGCACCCGAACATCGCCGCCGTCCACGACATCGGCGAGGAGGGCGGCAACGACTTCTATGTGATGGAGTTCATCGACGGGCGCGACCTCGGCGAGGTGGTGCACGGCACCGGCCCCGTCGCCGTGGGCCGCGCCCTGGAACTCACCCGCCAGGCCGCGCGCGCCCTGGCCGCCGCGTGGCGCCACGGGCTGATCCACCGCGACATCAAGCCGGCCAATCTCATGCTCACGCACTCCGACCGCGGCGGCGAGCAGATCAAGCTCATCGACTTCGGCCTCGCCAAGGCCGTGGGCACGGCGGCGGAGGACTATACGCGCATCACCCAGACCGGCGAGACCAGCGGCTACTCGCCCGCCTTCGCCTCGCCCGAGCAGATCGAATGCGCCGAGCTGGACACGCGCTCGGACATCTACTCGCTGGGCGTCACGCTGTGGTATCTGCTCGCCGGCTCGCCGCCCTTCACCGGCACCTCGCGCCGCCAAGTCGAGCACGGCCATCTCCATAATCCCCCGCCGGTCGAAACGCTCAAGGGCCGGGTGCCCCCGCCGGTCGTCGAGCTGCTGCAGGACATGCTCGGCAAGGAGGTCGAGGACCGGCCGGAAAATCCCGAGATCCTCGAGGCGGAGATCGCTGAGCTGCTGCGTGACCCCGCGGTCGCGAGCGTTTACGACACCATCGCCTTCGAGACCTCGGCCGCCCCGCCGCCCTCCGGCGTGCGGCGCACGCGCGGCACCCGCCGCACCCGCGGAACGCACGGCACCACGCCGGACGTGGCCGCTCCGGCCGCCGTGGCCCACACCGTCGAAATGACGGCTCCCGGCGCCATCATCCCCCGCGTGCCGCGCTGGCTGTGGGCGGTGGGCGGCCTGATCGTTCTCCTGCTCCTCACCTTCATCGTGC
>CALMOL010000190.1:7897-14985 GCA_937871685.1 uncultured Verrucomicrobiota bacterium | reverse complement strand
GCCCCGGCATCCCCCAGGCCGCCGCCGCCGTGGTGGAGGCGCTGAAGAAAACCGAGAGGGGGGCATAAGGGAGGCAGCCTTGGCGTGCCGCCCCGGACGGCAGCAACCCAGCCCCGGCATCATCGGGATCAATGATGATCCAACCCGCTTGGCGAGGATCCCAGAAGCAGGCCACCCCTCAGGCGCGGAAGCACGCCTCCGAAGACTTCGCTTCAACTCTCGGAGGGCTTTGCCCAGACTCTCGCGAGACTTGGGAGCGACTCTTCGCTGACTCCGCGCGATCCTTCGCGGGGTGAAATTCATCCTGCGCCCACTCCCGCCAAGTGCTCGATGACTTCCACGGAGTCCTCGGGGAGTCCGGCGAAGTCTGCAACGGGTTCCTGGCACTCCCCGAAGGATCCCGCGGACCCTGCGAAGAGTCCGCCCAAGTGCTCGCCGGGTGCCGCGGAGCCAGCGAGGACTCCGGGGAAGTCTGCGAAGAGTTCCGGGAACTCCTCGAAGGATCAATTTCACCCTTCGCCGGATGGTCTCCAAGTGGTCAAAGACTTCCACGAAGCCCGCGGGCTCTTGGCGGGACTCTTCGCAGGCTCAATCTGACCGTTCGCCTGGCTCCCGGAACGCTGCGAAGGACCAAGGGAAGCGCGCGAAGGATCAAAAGGCCTCTCGGCCTAAGCGTCGCGAGCCTTCGCTGAGGTCGAGGCACCCAGCCCCGGATCGATCACACTTCATAACCCTGTCCCGGCTTTGGAATGATCACTTCGGTCCCGGGCAAATCCGTCTCCAAGGCCCCGGCAAACCACGCCAGCGCCGGCGCGTCGCCGTGGACGAGGAAGACCTTCTTGGGGCGCACGCGGCTCACGTAGGCGCGGATCGCCTCGCGCGTCGCGTGGGCGGAAAAGTCGAACGAGTTCACCGCGCACTTGCGCTCCTGCGGCGGCGTTTGCTCGCCCAGCGGAACCTTCTCGCCCGGCTGCGAGCGGCGCAGGTGGCCGGCGGGCGATTCCGGATCGGCGTAGCCCACGAAGAAGATCGAGTGCTTCGGGTCGCGCAGCAGCTTGAGGGCGAAGGTGTGCGAGAGCGTCGCCTCCGTCATCATGCCACTGGACAGGGCGTAGATCGTCCCCTTCCGCGCCGGGGTCTGCGCGATGTCGGCGCCGAAGAGCTTTTGCGCGCCGGTGCGCGCCATCAGGTCGGCGAACTTCCGCGGGAACTCGCCGGCCGACGCGAAGCGGTCATGGATCTCGCTCATCCGCGCGCTCAGCCCGCCGATGAAGAGCGGCGTGTCCTCGCGCAGGATGCCCTCCTGTTTGAACCGCAGGATCATCGCCAGCACCTCCTGCGTCTTGCCCAGCGCGAACACCGGCACGAGCACCGCGCCGCGCGCCAAGCCCTCGCGCAGCATGGCGCCGAAGCGCGCCTCCTCGCCCGCGCGGGTGAAGGATTCCGGCCGCTGGTAGTCGCCGCGCGTGGTCTCGATGATGAGCGCGTCCGGCTCCGGCTCCTCCGGCAGGCGCGCGGCGCGCGACACCGTCTGGTCCTCGAGGTTGATGTCGCCGGTATAGACGATCCGCTTGCCCTCCGCGAAGATCTCCACCGCCGCCGAGCCGAGGATGTGCCCGGCCGAGGCGAGGCGGAAGCAGGCCGATTCCTCGTCGGTGGACGCGAGGCGCTCGCCCTCGAAGGACCACGGCCGGTCCAGCGGCACCTCCTGCCACACGCGCGCGGAGTGGTCGGCCTCGCGGTGGGTGAAGAGCGGCGGCGGCGCGTGCTGGGCGGGATCGTCCGCGCGGCGCGTCATCACGTTGACCGAGTTGTGCAGGAGCGCGTCGTTGAGCGCGGCGGTGGGCGCCGTCATGAACACGCGCGCCTCCGGCCGCAGGCGCCGCAGCATGGGCAGCGCGCCGGCGTGGTCGAGGTGCGCGTGGGTGACGACCGCGGCGTGGAGATCGGCCGGCAGCAACGAGAAGTTCGGCGTGGCCGCGTCCCCCTCGAAGCGCGGGTGGAGGCCGCAGTCGAGCACGACGTTCCGGCCGGCGGCCTCGAGGAGGTAACAGTTCGCGCCGATCTCGTTGGCGCGGGTCAAATTGGTGAATCGCATTGAATGGAACGCCTGCTCCAAGGCGCGGCCCGCAAAAGGGGCGCACCTATCGCGGCTTCAGGAACCGGATGCAAGGAAGGCGTTGCGGCAGGTCTCTATGGAGGGCGGGAGCTTGCTCCCGCTCTTCGCACGGAAGCGCTCCGAGCCGGGCCTGCGGATCGGTTTTCGGCGCGCCGCCTTGGTGTCAGCGCGGGTTGAGAGCGGGAGCAAGCTCCCGCACTCCATAGAGACCCGCCGCGAGCTGCCCTGGGGCGCGGGCGGTCGGCGTGGCCATCAATCGTCCTCCACTTTCTTCCGCTTCCGCGGCTTCGGCCTCTCCTCCGCCTCGGCCTGCTCATTCGGCGCCGCCGGGCCGACGCGGAAAGTGTAAGCCGCCCAGTCGCTGGCCCACTCGGGCTGCTTGAAGTCGGCGCTCTCGCCCAGCGAGCGCATGTGGACGAGGCGCACGACGTGGATGCCCGCGTTTCCCAGCGGGAAGCTCGCGCGACCCTCCGCGTCGGTCTTGCGGCGCTCGCGGTGGACCTTGCCGTCCGCGTCGCGACGCAGGCAATCCACCGTGGCGTTCGCCAGCGGGGCTTGCTCGAACTTCACCCGCACCGGCAGCTCGCCGCCGGCGGGCAGGCGCCAGGGATCAGCGTCGAACAGGATTTCCAGCCGGTGGCCGACCTCGCGGTCGGCGAGGCCGCCCGCGCCGTTTTCGCCCGGGATGAGCAGCTTGAGATGGCGCGTGTATTCCTCGCGCCCGGCGCGGCGCGTCCAGCGCTTCTCCTCGCGCAGCGCCGTGATGGCGTCCAGGCCCTCGTGGACGAGGTAGCGGTTGAACCGGTCGTGATCGAGCGTGATGCGCGCCGGCAGGCGCTCCATCGCCACGAGCGCGCCGCCGCGCGCCTGCTTGGCGGGGAAGCGGGCGGCCGGCTTGGCGTTCTCGCGCGTGTCGGGCAGCAGATCGAGATCTTCCTTCGGCGTGAAAAGCCGGAACGACTTGAGGCGCCGGCGTTGCAGGCCCTTCTCCTCGCCGGCGCCGAAGTGCTCGCCGAATCTCATGCGGACCGCCACGCCCTTCCCGCGGGCGCGCGATTCCTCCAGCCAATAGTCGTGCGCGCCCGCCGTCGCCGCGGAAACCAACGCGGCGAGGAGCGCGGCCGCCCGGCCCAGGATTTGAATTCCCATCACGGCCGCAAGGGGTATCCAGCGCCCCTTGCCTTGGCGAGGAAATTTCTCACCCGGCCGGCCGCGTCGCCTCGGCCACCGCCAGCAGGCGAAGCCGCAGGGGCTGCGAGCGCGCGGCGAAGTCGCGCTGGCGCGCCTCGTATTCCGCGCGGCCGGCGGCGCTCTCGAGGAAGATCGGCTCCAGGCCGAGCGCTTGGAGGTCGTAGGGCGACGCCCGCATGTCCGTTTCCCGAATCTCGCGTGCCAGGGCGAAGCAGTCGGCCGCCAGCTCGGAGGGCGCGAAGGGCGCGAGCTTTTGCGCCCACTTGTAGAGGTCCATGTTCACGTGGAGGCAGCCGCGCTGGTCCAGCGCCGGCTGGGCGGCGCGCGAGGGCTGGAGGCGATTCAGGGGCGCGGCCGCCGGCGTGAAGAATCGGAACGCGTCGAAGTGCGAGCAGCGCACGCCCTGCGCTTCCACGAATTTCGCCAGCTCCTCCTCGGTCATCCGCAGCGGCCAACTCGCATGCCGAATCCCGTCGGCGGGCCGATACACCATCGCCCACTCGTGCAATCCGAAGCACCCGAAGTGCGGCGCGCGGTCCCGCGTGGCCCGAAGCAATTCCGCGATCCACGCGATCCCCTCGCGCCGCCTCTCCGGCAGTCGCGCCGGATCGGCGAAGGCCGCGCCGTCCTCCGTCGCGGAATACAGCGGGTGCGCGAGGAACTCGGGCGCATCCTCCAGCGCCACGCCGAGGCCCGGGTGCCAGCGCGCGAGCGTGGCCGGCCGGTAGGCGTAGTATTCCCACAGGAAGTCGTCCACCGGGTGCTTCTCCCCGCGCGAGCGCCGTTCCCGCCGCGGCGCGACCCACGGCTCCACCCGCGCCGCGTGCGCCTCGGCGCGGGCATGCCAGGCGGAGGGGGAGTGGATCGTGAATCGTGAATGGTGAGTCGTGGTCATCCGGGGCACCGCTGTGCTTGAAGCGCGTTGCGTCCCTGAACGATTCACCATTCACGATCCACGATCCACTCCGTCCATGCCTCCCGCCCTGCTCGTCGAGAACCTCGTGAAGACCTACGGCTCGCTGCGCGCGGTGGATGGCGTGTCCTTCGTGGCCGGGCGCGGCACGGTGTTCGGCTTGCTCGGGCCGAACGGGGCGGGCAAGAGCACCACGATCGAGATCCTGGAGGGCATCCGCCGGCCGGACTCGGGCCGCGTGGAGGTGCTGGGAATCGACGTGCGCCGCGAGGCGCGCCGCGTGAAGGAACGCATCGGCGTGCAGCTCCAGTCCTCCTCGTTCTTCCCGCACCTCTCGGTGCGCGCGGTGCTGGAGCTGTTCGCGTCGTTCTTCGAGCGGTCGCTGCCGGTCGGGCAACTCGTCGCCGCGGTGAACCTCGAGGAAAAGATCGACGCCGCCTCCGGCACGCTTTCCGGCGGCCAGCGGCAGCGCCTCGCCATCGCGGTGGCGCTCGTGAATGACCCCGACGTGGTCTTCCTCGACGAGCCCACCACCGGCCTCGACCCGCAGGTGCGCCGCGCGCTGTGGGACGTGATCGCCGGCCTGCGCGACCAAGGCAAGACGGTGCTCCTCACCACGCATTACCTCGACGAGGCCGAGAAGCTCTGCGACCACCTCGTCATCATCGATCACGGCAAGGTCATCGCCGAGGGCACGCCGGCCGGCTTGATCGCCGACAATTTCCAGCGCGCCGCCATCGAGTTCCCCGCGCCGGCCGAAATTCCAGCCGATGCCTTCGCCGCCCTGCCCGGCGTGGCCAAGCTCCAGCGGTCCGAGGAGGCCGGCACGACCACGCTCTACACCGGCGACGTGGCGCGCACCACCGCCGCCCTCTTCGCCTTGGCCGAGCAACGGGGCGCGACGCTCGCCGGCATTTCCATCCGCACGGCCACGCTGGAGGATGTGTTCCTCAAGCTCACCGGCCGGAAGCTACGGGAGTAAGCGCTTCTGATCCGGCCTGTCGCGCTCGCCCGCGGCGGCTTGCGGAGGCCCAGGGGCGTTTTGGAGTGCGGTGGCAAGCGTCAGCGCGACGCCGCTTTGGCGCCACCGCACTCCAAAACGCCGGTGCCCTGGCGCAAACGGCTCCGAGCAAAGGCGGCGGCTCCTCTTGCACCAGGACCGCCTCTGAACGCGTCCACGCGCCACCGCCAGCGCGAGGAGGCGCGTGCCGTTCACCTGGAAAAAAGCCTTGCCGCCCCGAGGGCCGTTTCCGCAGACTGGCGAATCCCCCCGCCTCCCATGCTCGGCTGCCTTCTCGAGATCCTCCTGCCGCTGATTTCCCCGCGCCTGCTGCTCTTCCTGATCGGCGCCGGCATGGCGTGGGGCGGCGGGCACATGTTCGGCGAGGCGCGCCGCGGGGACGCGCCGCTGCGCCGCGCGCTCGGGCCCGCCGGCATTCCCGTGGAAGCCACCGTCTATTCCCAGCGCGCGGCCAGCCGCACGAACCCGAAGGGCGACACCTCGCTCACGACCAGGACGCGCCTGCGCTACGAGCACGGCGGGCAACCCCAAAGCGAGGAAGCGTTCCTCGACGACAAGGCCGAGCGCGAGTTGCCGGAAGGCAGCCGCATCGCCTGTCGCCTCGATCCGGAAAACCCGCAATTCATCGTCTCCGCCAAGACCCCATGGCCATGGACGAAAACAAAGCTCGCCCTCTGCGTCCTCTTGATCGCAGCAGGAGCCTTGATCGATCTGGGCGTGCTGATCGACCTCGCCGGCAAATGATCGGCGCGGGTCAGGCCGCGTCAGCGCCGCAGCAGCAGGCCGACCACGAAACCCGCGGCCAGGGCAACCAGCAGGGACTCGCGCGGCTTCTGCCGGACGTATTCCTCGGCGTCGCCGTGCAGCGTCTTGGCGCGCTCGCGGGCTTGCTCGTAGGACTCACCGGCCTGCTCGCGCAGGTCGTCGGTGAAGGCCGAAACCTTCTCGCGCACCGCGGTGGCCACCTCGCCGGCCTTCTCCTTCACCGTGCCGGCGACCTCGACGGCCTTGTCCTTGACGTTGCCGGCCACCTCGGTGGCCTTGGACTTGGCGGCGGCGAGCTTTTCTTTGGCGGCGCCGACCGCGCCGTTGGCGTCGTCCGGGGCGGAGGAGGCGGAGTCTCTCATATCGTTGAGCATGGAGTGAAAAGCTTCCGCGCCAAGCCCCAGCTTGCGCTGCACGCGGCCGAGCATCTCCTCGCCCTTGCCCTCGGCGAACTGGAGATCGTCGTCGGTGAGTTGACCGTAGCGCTGGCGCAACTTGCCCTTCACCTGGTTCCAGGCGGAGTCAATCGAGTAGGAGTTCATGCCGATGCTTCGCCGGCCCTTGCTGGAGCGGACGGGGGAATTTGGATTTTCTCCCCCTGATGCCCGTCTCCGGGCTTTGACGGGAATCGGCGGCGGGAAACCCACAAATTGCCGCGTCCGCCGGCCGAGCCAGGGCCGATGCGGCAGTATCATGGACACGCCCCAGACCCCCGCCAAGCGCAACGCCCCGGCCGCTCCCGCCAACAAGGACAAAGTTTCCAAGCCAAAGGCCTGGGCCGAGCAGGCCGACGAATACGCTCGCCAAGAGCCGACCAAGGCGGTCATCGCCGCGTTTGGCGCCGGCTTCCTGGTCAATCTCCTGCCCCTCGGGGCGATCACCGGCGCGGCCACTTCCACGGCCTTCACGCTCGTGCGGCCGGCGCTGCTCTTCCTCGGCCTCATCAAGGCGGCCGACCTGCTTCGCAACCGGCTCGATCAGCCGCCCGAGGGGCGGTAAGGCGGGGCGGTTTCGCTGCGTTTGCCGCCAAGGGGGCCGGCGCGATCGCCGCCAAGATCCGCGAGCGCGCGACCGAGCAT
>CALMOL010000190.1:0-7887 GCA_937871685.1 uncultured Verrucomicrobiota bacterium | reverse complement strand
CAATCCTGGCGGCTTTGCCGCCCACGACGGCGCGAGGGATCGCGCCGTCCACCTTGGAAGACCTCCTTGCTTGGCCTTACAACTCCGGCCGGTCGTAGCCGGCGGCGTCGATGGCCTCGCCGCGGAGCGGGGGCGGGTTGTAGCGGGCGCGGGCGAGACGTTCCAGGAGATTGACGTGGGCCGTGAGCGCGGGCCGGCGGCGGCGCATCTCGCCGTAGAGGCGCGCGTAATACTCGTTCCAAGCGGCCCGCTTCTCGCGGTCGGTGCGCGCGATGGCCGCGCGGGCGCGCAGGTCGTCGAGGCGCGGCGTGGTGGCGATCACTTCCTTTTGCAGACGATGGCCGGCGACACGGACGGCGAGCGGCGTGCGGCGCATCCGCTCGGTCAGCGCGCGGTCCGAGCGGCCGGGGCCGCCGGCCGCATCGTTGAGCGCGGAGTTGGGATTGGCGCCGCGGCCACGCTTTTGCCGGGGCGGCGCGGCGACGAGGGACGGTGCGAGCGCGAGCAGCAGGACCGCCGGGATCAACCAAGACACGCGGTGGACGACGCGGGAAGGCGAGAGGGCGCTGGTCACAAGGGTTTGCACGGAAGCGGAGCTTTGCGCGCGGCGCGCGCCGCGCAAGGAGAGCTTCAGCGCGCGGTGGCCGGCAGGGCCTCGGCCGCCTGCGCCCCCGTGGCCGGCGACTCGACGCCGCGCTCGGCGAACAATTTTCGGATCACGTCCTCCACGGGCGTCTCCTGCACTTCCAGGTCCTTGACCGGGTGCTCGCCGAGGATGCGCCGGCACACGGCGGCCACCTCGGCGCGGGGCACGCGCAGGCGCAGGGTCGTGGGCGTTTGCTCCAGCAAGGCGCCGCCGCAGGATTCCACCGCGCGGTCTGGCCGGGCGTCGTCGAACTCCAGCGTGAGGATCTTGTCGGAGGCGTAGCGGTCGGTGATCTCCTCCAGCGCGCCGTCGAAGAAGATCTTGCCGTGGTCGATCACGATCACGCGGCGGCAGAGCGCCTCGATGTCGCCCATGTAGTGCGAGGTGAGGACCGTGGTGATGCGGTGGCGCGCGTTGTATTCGCGCAGGAACTCGCGCACGTTTTTCTGCGCCACCACGTCCAGGCCGATGGTGGGCTCGTCGAGAAAAAGCACGCGCGGCCGGTGAAGCAGCGCGGCGATCAGCTCCATCTTCATGCGCTCGCCCAGCGAAAGCTCGCGCACCATCGTGGTCATCTTGTCGCCCACGCCCAGCAGCTCGACGAGCGCGCCGACGGTCTCGCGGAACTGGGCCGCGGGGATCTCGTAGATGGCGCGGTTCAGCTCCAGCGACTCGCGCGCGGGCAAGTCCCACCAGAGCGCGTTCTTCTGCCCCATGAGCAGGGCGAACTGCCGCTTGAAGGCCGCCGCGCGCTCCCACGGCACGAAGCCGAGCACGGTCGCCTCGCCCTCGGTCGGGTGCAGCAGGCCGGCGAGCATCTTGAGCACGGTGGTCTTGCCGGCGCCGTTGGGTCCGAGGAAGCCGATGAACTCGCCCTCCTCGATGGTGAACGAGACGCCATCGGCCGCGCGCGTGGCGTCATAGCGGCGGCGCAGCAGGCCGCGCACGGCGCCGAGCAGGCCGGGCTCCTTCTTGTAGATGCGATAGACCTTGGTGAGTCCTCGCGCTTCGATGGCGGGCATAAGGGGGCGGGAGCCTCAGGGCAGCGGGCGCACAATCAAGGAACAGGAGGGCGGGAAGACAGGAGAAACCGGAAGGAAAACGGGGGCAGGCGCACCCGTTGGAAGATCGGCGAGAAATTCTCCTGTTCCTCCTGCCTTCCTGTCCTCCTGGGATTGACTCACGCTCCCCTTTGGTCTGTCGGCGGCGCGCCGAAAAGCCGCGCGAAGTTTTCGTTCGTGACGGCGGCCAGTTCATCCATTGGCATCCCGCGCACCTCGGCGAGGCCGGCGAGAGCCACGTCGAGGTTGGCGGGGTGGTTGGCCGGCTCGCCGAGGTCGTCGAGGATCGGGCGCGGATTGCGCTCGGGCGGCGGCCACATGCTCGGGGCGTCGGTCTCGATGAGCAGGCGATCCAGAGGCAGATGGGCGAAGACGTCGCGCTGGGCAGCCTTGCGCTCGTGGAGGAAATACGGCGGGAAGGAGAAATAAGCGCCGCGCTCGATCCACTCGTCGGTCATCTCCCGCGGGCCGCCGTAGGCATGCAGCAGGAAGCCGCGCGGCAGGGCCGGTGCCGCGCGCGCGAAGTCCATCAGCGCGCCCCACGCCCGCAGGCAATGCACCGTGACCGGCCGGTTCTTCTCCGCCGCGAGCGCCCATTCGTCCGCCAGCGCCTCAAGCTGATCGCCGAGGTCATGGCCCTCGATCCAGCGATCCACGCCCACCTCGCCGATGGCGGCGGTGGGGTGCTCGTCCAGAATCGCCGCCAAGCGCCCCTGCCATCCCGGCGAGCGCTGGCCGACGAACCACGGGTGCAAGCCAAACGACGGAATGGCCCACGCGTGCTCGCGGCAAAAAGCGACGACCTCCGGCCAATCCTCCTCCGTGGTGCCGTTGATCACCGCCGCCTGCACCCGCAGCGTCGCGAACACCCCGCGATGCGGCGCCAAGCGCGCGTCGTGGTAGTGACAATGCGCGTCGCAGCAAGCGGGAGCATCGGGCAGAGTGCGGGGCGAAGAAAACAGGATTACAGGATTTTCGGGATTAACAGGATTGGGGGACGGGAAATCTGAGAAGAAGACTGTCCCCGAGCCAGGACGAGCGCAGATGAAGTCTAATCCTCGCCACTCGGCGAGAGCAGCTCAGCGCCTCGGCTCTCCAATCCTGTTAATTTTCAAAATCCTGTAATCCTGTCTTCCTTCGCCACGCCTCAGGCCAGTTGCTTCCGCAGGGACTCAACCAACTGCTGAGCCAGCGCGGTGACCTGCTTCGCCTTCCGCTCGTCCTTGAGGTGATCCTTCTCGTCGAAAGCCTCGTAGGCGGCCGGCACCGTGACCTGCGTGGGCAGCACGGTCACGTCGATGTTCCCGAGCATCGCGCGCAGGTGAACCAGGCCGCGCAGGCCGCCGAGCGCGCCGGGCGAGGCGGCCATCAGCGCGGCCCACTTCCCGCGGAACGCCGCGGCCGTGCCCTCCTTCTCCCCCTCGGGACGCGATGCCCAGTCGAGCGCGTTCTTGAGCGCGGCGGTCATCGAGGAATTGTATTCCGGCGCGGCGATCAGCAGCCCATGGTGCTCGGAGATCATCTGCTTGAGACGCTTCGCGCCCTCGGGCAGGCCATGCGCGGTCTCCTCGTCCTCGTCGTAGATGGGCAGCGCGAGGTCGCGCAGGTCCACGCAGGTCACTTCGGCGCCGGCCGCGCGGGCGGCCTCGGCGGCGAGGCGGGCGAGCTTCTTGTTGTAGGACGCGGTGCGCAGGCTGCCGGCGAAGGCGAGAATCTTGGGCTGGCTCATGCGCGCAGGGTGGACGCGGGCAGGCCGCGCGACCAATGAAAACCGCCCCGGTCCGTCTCGCCACGCGGGGGCATCCTCGCCGGATCGTGGGGGATTTCGCCGCGGCTGGCTCGCGAGGCGCGTGGGATTCCTTCTGGTGGCACGCCGATCTTGCGCTGGCACGCCGGGTGCAAAAGCCACGAGGCGAGTCCCCAGACCTCGCCATGCTTTCCGACCTTCGCTACGCCCTTCGCCAGCTCCTCAAGTCGCCCGGCTTCACGCTCGTCGCCGTGCTCACGCTCGGCCTCGCCATCGGCGTGAACTCGGCCGCCTTTGCCATCGTCCACCGCGTGTTCCTGCGGCCGCCGGTGGCGCGCGACCCCGCGTCCGTGGTGGGCGTGTTCAACGCGCGCAAGGGCGAGAAGGCCGGCTACCGGCAGTTCTCGCACGCGGAATACTCGGCGCTGCGCGGCGCGGGCGAGGCGTTCGCCGACGTGAGCGCGGTGCAGTTGCTCCTCGGCGGCCTGTCGGTGGACAAGGAGCCGGCGCGACGCGCGCTCATCATGGCGGTGAGCGAGAACTACTTCTCGCTGTTCGGCGCCGACCTCGCCCAGGGCCGGACCTTCACGCCGGAGGAATCGCGCCCCGGCGCGCGCATCGCCGTGCTCGTGGCCTCGCATGGGCTTTGGCGGAAGATGGGCGGCCGGTCGGACTTCCTCGGCTCCACCTACCGGGTGAACGGCCACCCGTTCACGGTGATCGGGATCGCGCCGAAGGGATTCTCCGGCGGCCACGCCCTGGTGGCGCCCGAGGTGTGGCTGCCGCTCGGCGCGGGCGCGGACTACGCCGGCACCTTCGGCGGCGCGACGGAGGACCTCGCCAACCCGCGCGTGTTCGCCCTCAACCTCGTCGCCCGCCTCGCCCCCGGCCTCACGCGCGAGAGCGCCGCGGCGCGCCTGCCCGCGCTCGACCGTCGCTTGGCCGAGGCGACGCCGGCTGATTCCACCGGGCCGCGCGAACTGGGGATCGCGCCGGTGTCGCGCTTCAACATTTCCACCGAGCCGGAAGGCTCGTCCGATCCCGTGGGGCTGATCGCCGTGGCCATCCTCGCCATGGCGGGCGTGGTGCTGGTGATCGCGGGATTGAACCTCGCCAACCTCCTGCTCGCCCGCGGCGCGGCGCGGCGGCGCGAGATCGCCGTGCGCCTCGCGGTGGGGGCGCAGCGCGGCCGCATCGTGCGGCAGCTCGTGACCGAGGGCTTCGTGCTGGCGCTGCTCGGCGGGATGCTCGGGATCACGCTCGCGTTCTGGGCCAACCGCGCGCTGCTGGCCTCGCTCTCGGGCCTGTTCCAGTCCATGTCGTTCTCGTTCGTGCTCGACTTCACGCCGGACGGGCCGTTCCTGGCGGCCACGCTGGCCTTCTGCGTGGTGGCCACGCTGATCTTCTCGCTCGGGCCGGCGCTGCGCCTTTCGCGGGCCGACCTCGCGCACGACCTCAAGCCGCAGGCGGACGATGCCCCTGGCGGCGGCTGGCGGCGCCTCTTCACCGCGCGCGGCAGCCTGGTGATGGCGCAGGTGGCACTCTCGCTCGCGCTGGTGTTTTGCGCGGCGCTCTTCCTGCGCGGCGGCAGCCAGGCGTCGAACGTGTCGCCCGGGTTCAATCCCGCCGGCGTGATCGTGGCCGAGGCCGACTACGGCATGCTCAAGCTTTCGCCCGAGGCCGCGCGCCCGCGCCTCCTGCGCCTGCGCGACGCCGTGGCCGCGATGCCCGGCGTGGAGGGCGTGGCGCTCGACGCCAACACGCCCTACAACAACGAGATCGATTCCCGCCGCGTGGTGCCCGCCGGCGAGGCGGCGGGCGGGGACGATCCCGCGAAAAAGGCGCTCGGCGCCGTCGGCATCTACCACCGGATCACGGCCGGCTACTTCCGCGTGATGAGCGTGCCGCTCCTTTCCGGGCGCGACTTCAACCCGGGCGAGTGCGACCAGCCCGGCGCGGCGCGCGTGGCCATCGTGGACGAGAAGCTGGCGAAGCGCCTTTTTCCCGACGGTTCCTCGCCGCTGGGCCGCAAGATCGTTTATTCGGCGGCGGAGCCGGACGGCTCGCGGCCGGAGATGGAGATCGTGGGCGTGGCGCGCAACACACGCTACGAGACGCTCGGCATCGACTCGCACGCGCACCTTTACCTGCCCTTCGCGCAGCAGCCGCCGGTGTCGGGATTTCTCCACGTAAAGCTGGCGAACGCGTCGCCCGCGGCCACGGCGGCCTTCGGCCCCGCGCTGCGGCGCGCGATGCAGGCGGCCGACGCGGACGCGCCCCTGCTCCTGCTTGCGCCGCTGGCCGACGTGATGGACCGGAACATCGGCCTGTGGCTGGTGCGCACGGGCGCGGCGCTCTTCGGCGCCTTCGGGGCGGTGGCGCTGGGGATCGCGGCCATCGGCGTGTATGGCGTGCATTCCTACGCGGTGGCGCGCCGCACGCGCGAGCTGGGCGTGCGCATGGCCCTCGGCGCGCAGCCCGGCGACGTGCTGCGCCTCGTGCTCGGCCACGGCTTGCGCCAGACGCTGGTGGCGCTGGGCATCGGCCTGCTCCTCTCGCTGGGCCTCGGCCAGTTGCTGTCCGCGATGCTCTACCAAGTGAGCCCCTTCGACCCCTTCGCGCTCGGCGGCGCCGTGCTGGTGCTCGGCGGCGCGGCCCTGCTCGCTTGCTGGCTCCCCGCCCGCCGCGCCACCCGCGTGAACCCGATGACGGCGCTGCGGGCGGAGTGAGCCTCCCGAGGTTTTGTTCGCTCCATGAGCTGATGAAGGTGGGGTCCTCCCCTCGGCGCCTAAGATTCCAGGCGACTTCGTCGCGGCTGACGGCGCGGGGGACCGCGCCGTCCACCTGGATGACAAGCCAGCGCTGGCGATCTGAGATGCACCGAGGTAGGCGTGTGAAATTCCATGCCTCTGCGAAAGCCAGCATGCCGGCTCGTAGCTCTCGGCGCGCTGCGCGCGGGGCTGGCCCTCACGCCTGCTCTGAGTTCCGGTGGTGAGATGCCGCCCGACAAAACTTCCTCGGCTTGGTGCCGGCGTTCGCTTGCACCGCCGACTGGTGATCAAAAAGGCGCTCGCTGATCGGCACGGCATTGTCGGCGTGCCGGAGCCTTCGCTTGTTGTGAGCGACACGGGGCAGGCGTGGCTGCTGTGGTGTGCCTCAAAGACCGGCAGCGCCCATTCGCTGGCGCTGGCTCAGTGGGACGGCGAGAATTGGAACGATGTTCCTCCCCCGCGAGTAGAAGGCGGCAAGGGTGACACCGTCTGGGCGGCGGCGATCATCCTCCGCGCGGGTGCCCCGCTCGTCGCTTGGTCCCAGGCCGACGCGACCGACAACCACCACTTCTACGCCGCCGAGCGAACGGAGAGTGGCCAGTGGACAATCCTTCTCGCTGATCTTCACCTCGCCGAGGGCGTCTCGAACGTCAGTGACATCCGACTCGCGGCGGGCGATGCGAACTCTTTTTTTGCGGCGTGGGATGAGCCGGGACAGGACGGTCGGCGGACGCGTCTCGTGCGAGCGTATCGGTGCGCTCCCGGTGAGGCGCCGGTTGCTCCACCCAAATCAGTGGTAGAACGAGACACTTGGCCCACCACTCGGGACGAGGCCGCCCGCCGCCTTGTAGAAGGACTCGACGAGGAGTCGAAGGCGCGCGTGCGGGCCATGAAGAAGGAGGCCCTGATCCAGTTTCACCTCTCCTGGGGCATGGGGATTCGAAACGGGTTCGGGCTCCGGCGCGGCAACTGGAAGCTGCTTGAATCCTGTGGAACGAAGGATCCAGACAGGTGCTCAACGATCATCATCGAGGCCGTTTGGCAACTCCTTCAGGACGCGCCGCCGACTGCCCCGAAACGTTGAGAGGGCTGCGCGGCGTTAAGCGGCGCACTTTCAAAGCGCAGCCATGCGCTTTGGAAGCGGGAAGCCGCCTCGTAAACGGGCAAGGCCGCGCTTTGGAAGCCCATCGCCGCGCCCAGAAGGTCCAACGTCGCATAAAAAAGGAGCCCCCTTGCACCCACAAGGGCCGACGTTTCGCTTTCGAGGTGCGGCGTTGCGCCTTGGAAGGCCGTCGTTCCACAAAAAAGGTAGGCCGCCGCACTTTGAAAGCCCGACGCCGCACAAAAAAGGGGTGCCGTTCCACCAAAAAGCCCCAACGGCGCGCTTATAAGTGGAAGCGCTCGCCTTGGGAGTGCAGCGGCGCACCTTTTTTGTGCGCCGTTGCCCCTTCAAAGCGCAAAATGCCCTTCCAAAGCGCGGCGTTGCACCTTTTTTGCGCGATTGCCCACTTCCAAAGTGGAACGATGGCCCTTTTGGGCGCGGCGTCGGACTTATAAGCGAAACGTTGGCCCTTTTTCGCGCGCGCTCGCACCCGGCGGGGTGCAACCGCGCACGAAAAAAGTGCGCCGACGCCCTTTCAAAGCCCGAGCGTGCCCCTCGGG
>CALMOL010000189.1 GCA_937871685.1 uncultured Verrucomicrobiota bacterium | reverse complement strand
TTCGAGAACGGACTCGGCATGAAGTTCGTGCGCGCGCCCGGCACCACCGTGCTCTTCTCCGTGTGGGAGACGCGCGTGCGCGACTTCAAGGCGTTCATGGACGCCAACAAGGGCTACGACGCCGGCCCCGGCTGGGAAGATCCCTATTTCCCGCAGACGCCCGACCATCCGGTCGTCTTCGTGTCGTGGGAGGACGCGGCGAAATTCTGCGAATGGCTCACGCAAAAAGAGCGCGCCGAGGGAAAAATCCAGCCCGGCCAGACCTACCGCCTGCCTTCCGACGTGGAATGGAGCCAAGCCGCCGGCCTGCCGCGCGAGAAGGGTGACTCGCCCGAGGAACGTGACCTCAAGGTCAAGGACACCTACCCGTGGAAGGGCGGCAAATGGCCCCCGAGCGCCGCCGGCCGCGCGGGCAACTACGCCGCCGCCCTGAAAGTGCCCGGCACCGAGGGCGGCTACACGAAGCCCGTCGGCTCCTTCGACCCGAATCCACTCGGGATTCACGACATGGGCGGCAACGCCTGGGAATGGGTGGACGACTGGTATGAGCCGGCCAGCCAGCCGCACAAGCAGAAGGTGCTTCGCGGCGCGAGCTGGATGGATTCCTCCCCTGGCTTCCTCCTCTCCTCCTCGCGCCTGCCGCAGACGCCGAACTACCGCCTCAACTCCATCGGCTTCCGCGTCGTGCTCACCAGCGCGTATGGGAAGTGAGGGTCAGAAGGGCACGGAGATTGCCCCGCACGGCCGCGGCAGTTTTTGGCGGGGATGGCACCACTTTTTGCGAGAAGCCGCCGAAGCCGGGGCTGAATTTCGCCCCAGGGAAGGTTGCCCGGCGTGCGGACGACGATGACACGTTGTCCGGCGCACTCCCTGCTTCCTCGGTTGCCTTCGCTCACGAAAGGTTCTGGCTTTCATGACCACCAAGTCGTTCTTGTCACGCTCGCCGATGTCCTTCCTGGACATGGAACCCTCGGCCATTGTCTCGTTGCGAGAGTCGCACGAGCTAGCCGGGCTTTCCGTGTTGGACCCTGGCCTTGGGCGCGACGGCCGGCCGGCGATGCTCTTCGAGCAAATCCACCGGCAGGGCGACCGCTTCCTGGTCCGCTTCCTTGCCTTCCACGCGGTGGTCGCGCTTTTCCTGGCGCCCTTCCGCCAGACGTGGATCGCGACGATCATCGTCGGTGCCGTGGCCGCGGGAGCATTCGTCGCCTGCCTGCGCTGGTGGCCGGGCAGGCCGTTGACGCGGGCAGTCGGCGGCGTGTCGCTGCAGGCCTTCGTGGCGCTGCACGTCTGGCAGCTCAACGGCCAGCCGGAGATGCACTACTTCTTCTTCCCGGCGCTCGCGGCCCTGATCGTTTATCAAGATTGGCGCTGCTTGGTCCCCGCCTGGACGGGCACCGTGGTCCTCTACTCCGTTTGCGCCTTCCTCCAGAATGCCGGCGAAGACACCGGCTTTTTCCCGGTGCCCTGGGTGGGTGGCGAGAAGCTCTTCTTCCACTTCGCCATCACGGCGATGCACGCGGCGCTGTGCGGGTTCTGGGCGGACTTCTTCCGCCGCCGCACCCTGCGCGGCGCCCTGCGGCGGCTGGACCTGGAGCGCGCCAAGCTTGCCTTGGAGGCGGACATCGAGGAACGCCGCCGCGTGGAACGCCAGCTGCGCTCCACGCGCAATGATTCCCAGCGCCTCGCCACCGTCGCCAACACCACGGGCAACGCGGTGCTCATCACCAGCCCCACCGGCGGCGTCGAGTGGACCAATGACGCCTTCCACCGCCTGCTCGCGCTGGAGCTGGGCGAAGTGGCCGGCTGCGAGGTTTCCTCGTTCCTGCCGCCCGACGGAAAAGCCCTGCCGCGCCTCCCGGCCGAGGGACACTGGGAGTGGTCGATCGACGTGCGTGGCCGGCGCCTCACGCTGCTGGTGGACTGCCGCCCGGTGCGGGGCGGTCGCGGCGGCGCGCCCGCTGGCGGCTGGGTGATCGTCGCCTCGGACGTGACCGCTCTGCGCGCCGCCGAGCAGGAGCTCGTGCAATCGCGCAAGCTCTCGCTGCTCGGCGAGCTAGCCGGCGGCGTGGCGCACGAATTCAACAACCTGCTCACCCCCATCCTCGCGCGCGCCGAGATGCTGCGCGACGAGCACGGCGAGGAGTATCCCGCCCTCGCCGAGGGCCTGGCCTCCATCGCCGCGGCTTCCTCCCGAGCGGCTGAGCTGACGCGGCGAATCCTGAACTTCTCCCGCCGCGCCGACCGCCGCCGTCAGCCGGTGCGCCTCGACCAAGTCGCGCGCGGCGTCGCGCAGCTGCTGAAGAGCACCATCGACCGGCGCATCACGCTCGATTTCCGAATCGACCCCACGCTGCCCGCACTGCTGGCCGACCCGATTGATCTTCAGCAGTCGCTGCTCAACCTCATCCTCAACGCGCGCGACACTCTCGTCGAGAAGCTCCTCCTTCCCCCTGGCGAGCGTCCCGAGGGGTGGCAGCCGCACATCACGGTAGAAACGGCCGCCGCCCCGGCACGTGGCGGCCAGCGCATCTCCGTGCGTGACAACGGCCTCGGCCTCGCGCCCGAGACGCGCCGACGCCTCTTCGAGCCCTTTTTCACCACGAAGAAGGCCGGCGCGGGCACCGGCCTCGGCCTCGCCGCGGTGTGGCACGCCATGTCCGAGACGGGCGGCACCGTGGAGGTCGAGTCCACGCCGGGAGAGGGCACGAGCTTCCACCTCTTCCTGCCGCTGGTCCACGCCGACGCGCCGGAAGCCCTGGAGGCTTCTCCCGCGACCACCGCTTTCGCGACGCTCCCCTTCGCCGCGAAAGCCGAACCGCCAGCCGCCGGCCTCGCGCCGGCCGCGGGCCCGGAGGAGGAAGACCTGCACGTGCTGCTGGTGGAGGACGATACGATGGTTCGCGACGTCCTGGCCGCGGTGCTCAGGCGTGGCGGCGTCCGCGTGGCCACGGCCGAGGATGGCGAAGGCGGACTGGAGCAACTGCGCGCCGGAAACTTCCAAGTCCTGGTGACGGACCTGAACATGCCAGGGATGTCCGGCCTGGAATTGGTGCAAGCGGCGCGCGAGGCCGGCTTCATCGGGCGCGTGGTGGTGGTGAGCGGCTTCACCGGCGAGCAGCCCGAGGAAATGGTCGAGGCGGGAGGCGTGGACGCCGTGCTGCTCAAGCCCGTGCAGCCGGCTGACCTCCTCCGCTCCCTGCGCGGCCCCGGCGTGGCAGCCGCGTGAGGGCGGCCGGGATTGTAGAGGCGGCTTTGTCCGCGAATGCGGACGTGCCGCCTGTGGCCTTCTCCCGGGTGGCCGCCGCCGGATGGCCCGCCCGGCGGCCACCCGGGAAGGAGTTTGAGGCGGCACGTCCGCGTTCGCGGACAGAGCCGCCTCTACAACCATCACGGTGCCAGCCGCACACGGTAGAAGCGCTCTACTCCGGCGGCCGTCGTGTCGGTGTAATTTAACGCCGCGCCGTTGGCGGTGATCGGGCCGCTCAGTTGCGTGAAGGGATTCAGCAGCGAGTCGGTGCTCTCGATCACGTAGGTTTTTCCGCTCACGGAACTCCACGTCACGGTGACGTTGCCCGCCGCGCGCGCGGCGGAAACGACGTGGAGATAATCGGCCGCGTTGCGCGGGTTGGTGCCGGCGGCCAGCTCGGCAGCGTTGTTCTCGCCGTCGCCGTCGTCGTCGGCGTTCGGGTCGAGCGTGGTCACGGACGCGCTGGCGGGGCTCGCGCTGCCGGTGACGCCGGCATTGCTCACGGCGGTGATGGTCGCGTAGAGCGTGGTGCCGTAAGGGACGTTGTTCACCGTGTAGGACAGCGCGTTGCCCACGTTGCCGGAGAACACGTCCGATCCGCCCGGCGTGGTGCCCACGCGTAGGATGTAGGAACTCACGCCGCCGTCGGGATCGTTCAGCGCCGACCAAGTGAAGAGCACGCTCTGGCCGAGCACATACGTGCCGGGGCCGGAGGGCGCGTTCGGCGCGGCGGGCGGCGTCACGTCGTAGAGCTTGAGGTATTGCGCCTCAAAGGGATCGGTGGCCCACGCGCCGTCCGCCGTCGGCACCTTCTTCATCAGCACGAACAAGCCGTTGGCGAGGAGCTGCGCGCCGCTCACGCCGCCGGGGATGAGGTATTGGTCGCGGCGGGTGGGGTCAATCGCGGTGTAGGCGGCGACGTTGCGCACGTTGTAGGTGCGCGAAGGCTTGATGCCGAAGAGGTTCCCGCCGTTCTGCGAAACGTTGACGTTGAAGTTGCCCTGCTGGTTGTTGTCGCGGTCGAGGTTGGAAAAAGCGAACACCACGTCCGCAAAATTCGGGGACGCGTTGGGGGCCTCGTATTTGGCCACCGAGAAGATCTTCGGCTGCGAGCCGCCCCCGCCGGTCTGGTCGAGGTAATAGCGGTTCGAGGAGCGCAGCGCCCGCGAGAACGCCCGCGCCTGCGCCGCGGCGGCATACACCGGGTAGAGCTGGTCGAGCGCGTAGGTGCGGTTGACCGGCGCGAGGATCGGCTGCGGCGAGTTGTATTTTTTGAAGTGGACGATCTGCTTGCCGAAGTTCGTCTCGTAGCGGTCGTAGCCGAAGGTGCGCGAGATGCCCATCTCCTGGCCCATGAAGACCATCGGCACGCCGTCCACGCTCGCGCACGAGAGGTAGCGCACCAGCGCCTGGAAAGGATCGGAGTAGTTTTCCTCGTCGTGCGAGGTGTTGTTCATGAGCACCATCGCCTGGCCGTAGGCGTTGCGGCGGCCGTCGAAGATGCCGCGGTAATCCCCGGCCGTGCTGGCCTGCTGGAGCGGGAACACGATGTTCTCGTTGAGCACGTCGAAGTGCCGGCCGGAGCGATACGTCACCGCGCCGCCGTCGAGCGACTCGGCCATGAACACGAAGGACCACTTTCGCGTGCGCGCCTTGTTGATCATGTATTCCCAGCACTGCGGCGGCAGGCCCTGGCCGAAGTCGGCGCGCAGGCCGTCGATGCCCTTGAATGCCTGGTCAGCCACGCTCGTGCCGGCGGGGCAGCCGGTTTGGTCGAGCCAGAACAGGATGTAGTCGGAGAAATACTTCCAGGTGTTCTGCGTGACGTTGATCGGGCGCGTTTGCCCGTCGAGCAGGATGGACTTGTCCACCGACACCCAGTTGGCGTCCTGGTAGAAGAACACGTCGCCCTCGTTGAGGTAGGCGGCGTCGTCCTGCGGGTTCTGGCAGACCAGCGCGGAATAGCGGCCGAAGAACACATCATAGACGTCGCCGAACTTCCCGAAGTCCCCGCGATCCGGCGCGACGGCCGGGCCTTGGCCGCCGGCGAGCGTGGCGCGCTGGCAGTAGTCGCCGTTGCGCGAGTAGAAGCGCGTATCCGTCTGCCGGATCAGCGCCCGCGGGTCCGCGCCGGGCTGGAAGTAAGCTACGCCCGAGCCGGCCAGCTCGCCGTCGTAGGCGGTGTGGTTGAAGGGCGCGTCGAGCATCACGTTGATCCCGCGCGCGTCGGCCGCGGCGACGAAATTGCGGAACTCGGTCATCGCCGCGGCGCGGCCGGCGTTCTCCTGCGGGTCGTTCGGGTTGTAGATCGCGGACGGCGTGTAGGACTTCGCGAGCAGCGGCGACACCTCGAAGAAGTTCTTCACCGCGTAGGGCGAGCCGGTCTCGTAGATCTGGCCGGTGTCGGGATCGGTCTGCCGCCCCTCGATGCCGGCGGGGTGGATCGGCTGGAACCACAGCCAGTTCATCCCGAGGTTCGCGGCGTAGTCGAGGTTCCAGCGCGCGGAAACGGCGTTGAACGGCCGCGCGCCGGGGCCATCGTGGAGGTCGGCGAAGGTGGAGCGCTGCGCGGCTTGGGTGCCCTGCGACTCGACGGTCATCGCGTTCAGCTCATACATCCGCATGTCGCGCGCCCCGTCCGGCGAGACGACGAGCGCATGATCGCGCCGGCCGGCGTCGGAATAATAGCGCCACAGCGTCTCGCCCGTGCGCCGGTAGCGCGCGGTGAGGCGGTAGGCGCCGGTCTTCGTTGCCGCGAGCGTGGCCGTGAAGCCCGTCGCCACCGCGCCGCTCATCGGGTAGGCCTTGTAATAGTGCGCGTCGTCCGTGCCGATCACGTCGCCGCTCGGCGGGTGAATGCCCTCCTCGGTCCAGATGCGGTTCGGGTCCGTGTCGCTCGGGTAGTAATACTTGAGCGTCGCCAGCTCGCGGCGGTTGAGGTTCGTGAAGACCTGCACCGTGGCCGGGTCGCACTGCGGGTCGTTCGGGAAGAAGGAGAGGTTGAACGTCGTGGACGTGCCGCTCACCTCGTTGATGTAGGTGTGCGTGGTGGTGTAGTTCGCCTCCGTGCCATTCACCGTGAGCGAGGGCGAGCCGGTGCTGCCGATGGAGAACTGGAACGTCGTGCCGGTGCGGGCATCCGTCGGCGCGTTGTAGTCGGCGAACTTCTCCTCGTTGTTCTGCGTGTTCCAAAGGCCGATGCGGTAGCGGATGTTCGTGAAGGTCGGCAGGTTCGACACGTCGCCGCGCCACCACATGGCGTTGCCGGCGGGCGACTGGTCGCCCTCGGTGTGATCGAGCACCATCGCCACCGCCTGCGTGGTGCCGCTCGGGACGCCGAGCGCGCCGGCCGGAGCGGTGCCGTCCGTGGTGTAATACACCGCGCCGTTCGTGACCCACTTCTTTGTGAGGTCGTTGTTCTTCGGCACGTAGCCGACCTTGGCGAAGAACTGCGTCGTCGGCCCCGCCAGCACGCGGTTGCCGGCGTGGAAGACGAAGGCCGCGCGATTGCGCACCGTGAAGGGCGTGGTGGCCGCCGTGACCTGCGAATTCGTCACCGCCGAGCCGCCGTCGCCGCCGGTGGCACCGGGCCAGAGGTAGGCGTTCTCCGCGCCGGAATCGAAGGTCAGGTAGAGGTAATACTGGATCACCTCATCGGCCGGGACACTGGCCGTGTTGAGGTCCGCATACCAAAACTGGTCGTTGTTGTTGTTCGCGTGGAACGCCAGCGCCACCTGCTGCCACACGCCCTGCGAGAGCCCCTTGTAGAAGAGCGTGCCGCCGGTCTGATTCGCCATGCCGAAGGGGTTGTTGAACTTCTGCACGCCGGAATACACCCGGACCGACGACGCGTTGTCGAACTCGAAGCGCGGTGAGCGCATGGAAGGATTCGAGCCGCCCTGGCCCGACGCGATGGAAACATCGGCGACGTGCCAGGCATTCGGCAGCACCGCGCGCGCGGCGGCCGGCAGGAGAAACAACAGCGCGACGACGGTCGCGAAGAAACGAAACAACGGAATCATGGCGGGGGAACAACGCGGCCCGGGGGAAAGGCCCGCCCCGTTGTAGCCAGAAACCGCCGCCCGGCAAAACCATTCCCCGCCCGCGCGCCATTCCGCGCTTGGCGACCCGCGGCCGGCATCCTATCCTGCTCCGGGCCCCCTTCCCCGTCATGCCCGCGCCCACGCTCCCCGCCAGCCTCCAGCCCCTGGTCGAATACCTCGACGGCCTGGAAGCGCGCGCGTCCATCGAGCGCACCCGCGCCCTGTTGGAGCGCGGCGGCGTCACGCTCGACGACGTGCGCGAGTGGATCGTCTTCGGCGAGGCCAACTACCGCCGCAACCTCGTTACCCTCGGCCGCTGGTATGAGCTGCTCGTGATCTGCTGGAAGTCCGGCCAGCGCTCGCCGATCCAGGACCTCGCCGCCTCCACCTGCGGCCTCAAGGTGCTGGCCGGCGTGTGCTCCGAGACCGTCTTCGACCGCTCCCCCTGCGGCCAAATGGTCGCCCGCTCCACCCGCGAGCTCCACGCCGGCCAAGTCTGCGCTTCCCAGGACGCCGACACCCACCAAGTCTCCAACCTCCAGCCCCCCGGCCACGACCTCGTGACCCTGCACCTCTACTCGCCGCCCCTGCGCGCGATGAAGCAATTCTCCATCACCGGCGCCGCCAGCGAGCGCCGCCCCCAAGTCTGGGAATTCACGGGTGGGGATGGGATTTAGCGACACACAAGGGGCTGACATGGTCGGAGAGCGCGACGCAAAGTTCCGCGTGATGCACCAAATACGACTCTGCGTAGCCCGTAGCTTAGCTGCGTGGAAGTCCGGATGAACCGCTGGTAGATAAACTACGTGCTTCAGAAAAAGCTCGGCCTACGCATCGCAGGGCTCCGGCGGTCGCAAAGCCTGACCCAAGAGCAGCTGGCGGAGGTGATAAGTTGTTCGGTCGAGTTTATCAGCCTCGTGGAACGGGGGGTGAACGCTCCGTCGGTCGCCGGCCTGGAGAAATTCGCGAAGGCTCTGAACGTCGAGGTCCGCGACCTTTTCACCTTCGAGGGATCGAGGCGATGAGCGAATATTTCACGCAACTGCGAGCAACCTTGGATGGCGTCATCGCTCGTTTGGCTGCCAAGGGAATTGAGCCACGCCACCTTGCCTTTAGAGGCGAGGGCGCGGTTTCGGCGCGCCGGCCCACCGTTCCCACAGACGCGCGTTCTGAATTCCTCGCCAATCGTGCGATGGGCGACTGGGCCGAGCGATCATTGAGCGATGCCCTCGTTCAAGCGTTGCCGGAATGGATGGTGGTTCAGTATGGCGACACCGGTCGCATCGCGGCGGGGCATCCCGACTTCAAGACGTCCTACCTCGCCGGCATTGAAGAAACCCGCCGCCACGGGAAGCGCCCGGACCTGCTCTTGTTTCCCGCGTCGATCCCGGTGGAAGCCGATCTGTCGGGACGCACCCATGCCGAAACGGAAACCTTGGTGCGGCAGGCCGCCGCAGCGGTCGAGGTCTGCTCCAGCAAGTTCGAGGCGCTGACCTACATGGCGGTGCGGCGACAACAGCGCGAAGCGGGTGGCGCTACCGGGCGCGAGTCGCCGAGCTTCACCGTGAAGGTTGAAGACCTTGTCGTGGTCCACCGTTGGCTGGAAAAGCACGGCGTGCCGCAGAGCTATTTCCAGGTTTTCTTCGACTCGGTCTTCGCGATCAATTTTCTCGACATCTTCACCGTCATCGCCAGCGGCACTGGCTACGTCATTGAGGCACCGGCCAAAAGCCAGGAGAAGGCAACGATCATGATTCCGATCACCCGCGGCGTGCAGGTCGGCGCCGCCACGGAGCTGCCTTCCTTTGCCGCCGAGCATCGCGTCACCGCGCTCGGGAGGCACGACGCCTACGTGGTTCCCCGTGGGGGAGGCTTTGTCCTGGACGCCGTCAAAACGCGCCAAGTCCTGCGGCCCCGCTGACGGCGGGCTTCCAATGGCGCGCGACCGCCGCCTCGATTTTCTCGCCCCGCGCGGTGGCCGGCAGGGATTCCCATTCTTCCAGCCAACGGGTGAGCTTCTCGGCCCCGGCCCGGCTCAACGTCGGCATTTCCGGACACGGCATCTCCTCGACATCCTTGGGTTCCAGCTTGTTCAGACCGTCGCCATAAAAGCGGTTCACCCGCGCGAAGGCCGCGCGGCCGCCGGCGCTGTTGAGGAAGAGCACCAGCAGCGGCGCGAGGTGCTCACAGCCGGGCTTGGCGTAGAGGCCGTGGAAGCAGGTCAGGTTCTTCGCGCCGGAAGTGTTGAGGATGAACTTCACGTTCTCGCGCGAGAATACCGCGACCCAGATATCGGCCACGGTGCGCTTTTCCGGCAGATACCAGACGGGGCGATGGCTGGGCAAATGGCGCCGCGGGATGCCAAGACGTTCGCCGGCCTGGAGATACTGGTCGAGACCCTGCCCGTTGCGGCGCGGGTTCAGCAGGTAGCAGCGGCGGTCCGACGCGACGAGCGCGTTAAACTTTTCGCCGGTGAAGACAAGTCCCTTCGCATCGATCGCCTTCGTCACGCACGGCTCGACATGCTCTTGCTCCAAGGCGTGCTCGCGCAGCCCCGAGGGACTCAGGCAGAAGAATTCGTTGGCCCCCGTCGCGATGCCGCGGCGGCAGGCGAAGTAGTCGCCGATGCGCCGCGGGAATTGCGTGTCGTCGGGTGATGCCGATCGGTTCAGCAAGACGTTGAGCCATTTGTCGCGCGGGTTGAAATGGGCGAGATCCAGGTGGCTTGAGCGGCGTCCGGCAGCGGGCGGCGCAAGCAATTCATCCACGAAGGCCGCTGCCTCGCCGACCGTGTCGATCCTCGCGGCGTGCAGCGGAGCCGGCGCACCGCCTTTTTCCAGGAAGACGATGGCGCTCGTTGTCAGCGCGTCAGCGAAGACGTTGAACGAGGGCGAGAAGACGGCGATCCCCGCCGGACGCATCTCACGCACCATCCGCTCCTTGATCTCCTCGCCGAAGTTGGCGTTCAAGAACTCAGCAGGCAGCAGCACTGCGGCCCGCCCGCGCGGCGCGAGGTCTTCCCAGATTTTGAGCAGGAAGAGTGCGTAAAGGTTCGTGAGGCGGTCGAGCGGCGTTCCAAACCTTTCCTCGAAATAACACCATTCGGTCTCGGCATAGCCCATCCGTTGCGCTTTCACGTAGGGTGGATTGGCGATGATGCCCTCGAATGACCCAGCATCGGCCAGGAGATAATCGGCGAGGATGAGCCTCGTTCCACGCGGCGCCAGCATCTTCGCGCGCTCCAAGGTTTTGGCATCGCGTTCGACTCCGACAAGCTGCGCTCCATCCTTTTCCTGGCGGCAAGCTTCCAGGAGGGCGCCGAGACCTACGGCCGGATCAAGCACGACAGCTGGCTGGGTGGACATGACCCAACGCGCCATGATTTCTGCGACCGGCCGCGGCGTTTCGACTTGGCCGAGCGACTTGGTGTCGCGCTTCCATGCTTCGACGCCTACGCCATCCCGAAGCTCACCCGTCGCCACCTCCACCGCGCCCCGCTCATAGTAGAGCGAGAGAAATGACTGGCTGCTTTTGATTCTCATCGAACTGAATACTGCTAGGAGTTAAACTACGTGTCAATGTGATGCTTCGCGCGTGACGATTCTCTGGTCTCGCTGCTTCCGGGATAGGCCGGTGGGCAGGAACCCCGGCCGCCAATGCGCTGGGCACTTTCGCCTTATTGCAAGTCAACGCCATGCTCTGCAGCCACCGAGAGCTCCGCCGGGAGACCGCGCCGATCCTCCGGAAGACCGTGCTGGTCCTCCCGAAGACCAAATCCGTCCTCCGGAGGATCATTTTGGTCCTCCGGAAGACCGGCGGGATCCTCGGGAGGACCGCTGGGGTCTTCCGGAGGATGCCGGCCATCCTCCGGAGGATCAACTTCGTCTTCCGGAGGACGAAATTCATCCTCGGGAGGATCAAAATGATCCTCCGGAGGACCGGCGAGATCCTCCGGAGGACGCCAAGCATTCTCCGAAGGATCAAATTGGTCCTTCCTCAAGCCCTAACTGGCCCTGGAAAGCCGGCTCCAAGGCTGCTTCCAGAAGAAAACGACTCAGGCGCAGCCGCAGAGGCTTGGGCGGCTGTCGGCCGGGAAACTTGGCCTTTCCCGCGCGGGAAGCGCGCAAAGCAAAAGATGCAAGCGCTGCGCCCAAGGGGACTCTGTGGACCGGGAACGGACCTCGGCGGCCTACCCAAGTGAAGGAGCGGGCGTTTTTGTCATGAAGGCGCGGGGGCGGGACTCTTCTCGCGCAGCACCGTTACTCCGACCGCACCGCCTCGGCGATGGGGCGGCGGGCGGCGCGGGCGGCGGGGATCCAGCCGGCGGCCAGCGCGGCGGGGACGATCCACAGGGGCGTGGCCAGCAGGGAGGCCCACGGGAAGGCCAGCGGGATGGTCCAGCCGAAGAAGGCGCGGTTGATGACGACGGTGAGCACCACGGAGAGGGCGATGCCGGCGATCACGCCGAGCACGCTCGCCGCCAGGCCGATGAGGCCGCTCTCGGCCAGGATCATCCCGCGGATTTGGCCGGCGGAGGCGCCGACGGCGCGCAGCACGCCGATCTCGCGGCCGCGCTCGGCCACGAGCGTGGTGAGGCCGAGGAAGATTCCGGCCACGGCCACGACGACGGCGATGGCGCGCAGCACGTAGGTCACGCGGAAGGTTTGGTCGAAGATCTGGAACACGCGCTCACGCAGGGTGCGGTTGGAATACACGAGGAATTTCCCGCGCTGGCCGGCGAAGGCGCGGAGGGCGTCGGCGGCTTCCTCGAGCTGCGTGGCGGGGTCTTTTAAGTAGAGGGCGACGGATTGGACGCGGCGGTCGTCCCAGTGGCGGTTGAAGTTTTCGCGGGCGATGAGGATCACGCCGGAATCGCGCGAGTAGTCGTAATACACGCCGCCGATCCGGTAGGGGATCACGCCGCGCGGGGTGGGCAGCGGCACGGTGTCGCCGTCCCACAGGTTGAAGCGGCGCGCGAAGGGCTCGGACACGAGGATTGTGCCGGGCTCGAAGAGGGTGCGGGCCTTGCGGCGGTCGTCGCCGCCGAGGAACGAGAGGTTGTCGCGCGCCTGGCCGTCGATGGCCGCCAGCGAGGCGCGCTCGCCGCGCACGGTGATGGCGAACTCGCGGAAGGTGTCGAGGCGCGCCACCTGCGGGAGACGGCGCGCGAATTCGATGACCTCCAGCGGCGTGAAGGCGGCGAAGCCGGCGGTCTCGTTGGCGGCGGGGGTGAGGAAGAGGTCGGCGATCACGGTGCGCGCGATCCACGTCTCGACCGTGGAACGGAACGCGAAGATCATCGCCGAGGTGCCGGTGGTCATCGCCACGGCGGCCATGAGGGCGGCCACGGTGACGGAGTTGCGGGAGAGGGCGCGGCCGAGGTTTTGCGCGGCGAGGCGGGGGATCGCGCGGCCGACGGCCAATCGTCCGGCCAGCACGGAGATGGCGCGCACTAGCGGCGGCGACCAGAACGCGAAGCCGAGCACCACGAAGCCCGCCGCCACGAAGCCGAGCAGGGCCGGGCCGGTCGATAGCGCGAGGGCGGAGCAGCCGGCGGCCAGCGCGATCCCAGCCAGCGCCAGCCACGCCCAGCGGCCGGCAGGGGCGACGCTGCGCTCGACGGCCGCGCCGAGGCTGAGGGCGCGCACGGGATCGAGCCGCGCCCCCTCGCGCGCCGGGAACCACGCCGCGATGGCCACGGTGCCGAGGCCGAGCGCGACGGCCGCGAGCAGGATGCCGGGCGTGAGGCTCCAGGCGTCGATGGAAAGAAGGACGTAGAGCGAGGACACCGTCTTCGCCACCGCGCCGACGAGCGTGCCGGCGAGCAGCATTCCGCCGCCGATGCCCGCCAGCACGCCGAGCGCGCCGAGCAGCAGCGCCTCGCCGAGGAAGAGGAGCGTGACCTCGCCGCGCGTGGCACCGAGCGCGCGCAGCATGCCGACTTCCGCGCGGCGGCGCACCACGGAGGCGGCCACCGTGTTGTGGATGAGGAACATCCCGACGAGCAGCGAGACGAGGGAGAGCGCGGTGAGGTTGAGCTGGAAGCCGGCCAGCATGCGCTGCACTTGGCCGGAGCGTTGGCCGGGCGCGAGGATTTGCACGTCGGCGGGGACGAGCTTTTGGAGGCGCTCGGCGGTGGCGTCGGTGGCGAGCGGATCGTCGAGGAGGAGCTGGATCGCGGAGAGCTTGCCGACGCGGCCGAAGAGCTCCTGCGCCCACGCGATGTCCATCGCGGCGACGCGGGAGTTGCCGCGGCCGGCGGCGGATTCTTCCAGGCGCAGGAGGAAGCGAACGGTGAGGAAGCGCTCCTGGCCGTCGGCGGAAACGCGCAGGCGGTCGCCGAGCTTTCGGCCGGTGCGCTGGGCCCATTCCTCCGAGACGGCGACGGCGTCGGGATCGCGCAGCCACGCCTCGACGTCGAGCCCGCGGCGGTCCGCGCCCTCCAGCGCGAAGGTGGCGAAGGGCGGATTGGTGAAGGGATCCAGGCCGAGGACCTGGAGGTATTCGCCGGGGAAGTCCGGCAGCGTGAGGAAGCCCTCGACGAGCGGCGTGGCCGCGCGCACGCCGGGCTGCCGCGCGAGAAGCGGGAGCAGCGTCTCGTCCACGCCGCCGGGCGCGCGCGCCTCAAGGTGGGCCTTGCCGGCGACGAGGTCGATCGAGGCCGCGAAGGATGCGGAGGCGGAGTGGTTCGCGACCTGGATGGCGAGAAACACCGCCACGCCGAGGCCGACCGAGAGGACGTTCAGCAGCGCGAGCAGCGGATGCCGCCACACGTGCCGTGCGACGTGCCAGGCGAAGATGCGCGGGAGCTGCCGGGTCATGCGGCGGGCGCAGCAACCGCAAATCCCTCGATCCCAATGCAACAAATCATCGGGTATTCAGCGGCGTCGTAACGCGGATCGAGGCAACATCCTCGGCATTCACCAGTTCGACGGTGTCTTGCGCTTTGGAATAGATGATGACGGTCAGGCCGTTCGGAACAAAGAAGATGTAGTCAGGGTGATCAACCGTGATGCGATTGCCACCCACCGTCTCAAGCGAAAACGGCTGAAACTTCTCTGCGCGGGCGACATCCTGAATTTGTTTGATCGTCATGGTAGCAATTGACTCCTGACAAACTCCTCCGTTTCCCCCCGCGCGTCCATCGCCTAAGCTCCCGCCGGGCGCGCCGCCCTCTCGCGCTCCACGCATGCCGCCTACCGCCGAGCCTCCCCGCGAACTCAACTGGCGCACCACCGACGAGCAGGAGGTCGCCCGCCGCCGCCAGCGCGCCGTCGAGGAGCGCCCCCCGGTGCGCAACGTGGACCCGCGCCATCCGGTCTTCTCGAACTTCGCCGTCCGATCCCCCTCGGGCCTCGAATACTCGGTGGAGATCCGCGACATCATGTGGCGCACGTTCCACTGCACCTGCGTGGACTTCCGCGTGAACGGCCTCGGCACCTGCAAGCACATCGAGGCCGTGCTCCTCCATCTCGAGCAAAAGGCTCCGCTCGAACTCGCCGCCGCCCGCACCTCGCGGCCCGTGCGCGCTGATCTCCTCCCCGATCCCGCCCGCGGCGGCCTGCGCGTCGAGGGCGCCACCGAGAAGATTCCGCGCCCGCTGCGGCGGCTCTTCGACACCGGCCTCGGTCTGCGTCCCGGCCACGCGCCCGAGCTGGTGGTGCAGGCCTGGCGCCAAGCCGCCGCGCGCGAGCCGGCCCTGCGCGTGTCGCAGGAAACCGACGCGTGGATCGAATCCCGCCGCCGCGCGGCCGAGGCCGTGCAGCTCCGCCGCGAATACGAGCAGAAGGTTCACTCCGGCGAATGGCCGCCGCACGAGACGCGCGCGCCGCTCTATCCCTTTCAGCGCGAGGGCATGCTCCATCTCGCGTGCCGCGAGCGCGCTCTGCTCGCCGACGAGATGGGCCTCGGCAAGACCGTGCAGGCCATCGCCGCCTGCGCGCTCCTCCATCGCATCGGCCGGGCGCGTCGCGTGCTGATCGTCGCGCCCGGCACGCGCTTGCCGGAATGGGAGGAGCACATCGGCCGCCTCACGCGTCTCTCGTATGCGGTGGCGGACGGCACGAAGCAGAAGCGTGCCGCGCTTTACGGCCTCGGCGACGACGGCCCCGTCTTCACCCTGCTCACCTACGAGCAGGCTGCGGCCGACTACGTGGAGCTGAACGAGTCGCTGAAGCCCGACGTGGTGATCCTCGACGAGGCCCAGCGCGTGAAAAGCTGGCAGTCGCGCCTCGCCATCGCCGTGAAGCGCCTGCGCTCGCGCTACGCCTTCGTGCTCACGCCCACGCCGCTGGAGAACGATCTCGACGAGCTTTACTCGCTCGTCTCCTTCCTCGACCCCGCGGTGCTCGGGCCGCTCTTCCGGTTCAACCGAGAGTTCTACGACCTCGACCGCCACGGCCGCCCCGTCGGCGTGCGCAACCTCGACCGCCTCCGCGCCCGCGTGGCCCCGGTGATTCTGCGCCGCCGCAAGGACGACGTGGCCGCGCAGCTCCCTTCCCGCGCGGATCGCTGGATCTACGTGCCCTTGTCGGATGAGCAGCGCGCCGCCTACGAGCCGCTCGCGCGCGAGGCCGGCGAATTGGAGCGCGCCGCCCGCGCCACGCCGCCGCCGCCCGAGCAACGCGCGCGCCTGCTGCGCGTCCTCTCGCTGATGCGGATGATCTGCGACACGAACTACATCCTCAACCCCGACGAGCGCGCCTGCCCCAAGCTCGGGGAAATCTCCCGTCTCCTGCGCGACGCCACCGCCGCGCCCGGCGTGAAGGTGCTCGTCTTTTCCGAGTGGGAGCGGATGCTCGAACTGGTGCGCGGCGCCTGCGAGAAGCTGCGCCTGGGCTTCGCGTGGCACACCGGCTCGCTCGGCGCCCCCGAGCGCCGCGCCGCCGTGGAGAAGTTCCGCGAGGACCCCGAGTGCCGCGTGTTCCTTTCCACCGATACCAGCTCGCCCGGCCTCTCGCTGGAGAACGCCACCGTGGTCATCCACTGCGACCTCCCGTGGAACCCCGCGCGCCTCGACCAGCGCAACGCCCGCGCGTGGCGCCCCGGCCAGGACCGCCCCGTCACGGTGCTGCACCTCGTCTCGGAGCACACCATCGAGCACCGCCTCATGCACACGCTGGAGCGCAAGCGCGCGCTGGCCGACGCCGTGCTCCTCGACGGTCCCACGACCCCCGGCGGCCGCGCCGCCGCGGCGAAGGAGCGCGGTCTCTTCGCCGGCATCGAGGAAGCGAATCGACTGAATCTTGCGGCGCCCTCGCCTGCCC
>CALMOL010000188.1 GCA_937871685.1 uncultured Verrucomicrobiota bacterium | reverse complement strand
TCGTAACCATGGACCAGGATCTCGTCCAGGCCGAGATGGCTGCGGTGGGGCGGGGAGCTCACCTGTCAGAGTCTGCCGGAGGATCGGCCGGTCCCTCTAAGCTGCTGAGGTGACCAGTCTCCCGGGCACCCGCCCGCCGCTGCCGCCGACCGTGGCCCCGGTCGGCGTGCACCGCCCCCCGCCGCACGCGGAGGATGCCGAGAAGGGCTTGCTCGGCTCCATCCTGCGCCAGCCGGAAGAATGGCTCGACCGCGCCATCGAGCTGATCACCGAGACGGCGTTCTACCTGCCCGCGCACCAGACCCTCTACGCCGCGATGGTGGAGCTGCGGAACAAGGGGACGCCCATCGATTACATCACCCTCACGCAGTCCCTCACCGACCGTCGCGAGCTCGACGCCATCGGTGGCGCGCGCGTGGTGTCCGACCTCTACACGTTCACCCCGACCGCCGCGAACGCCGAGCATTACCTCGACATCGTGCGGGAAAAGTCGGTGCTGCGCCAAATCATCGCCACCTGCACCGAGTGCGCGACGATGGCCTACGACCCCGGCGAGGAAGCCAGCGTGGTGCTCGACGACGTGGAGCGCCGCGTGCTCGCCATCTCCGAGGCGCGCGGCAAATCCGCGATGCCGCCGATGAAGGACCGCGTCCTCAAGGCCATCGAGGACCTGGAGAAGCTCTACGAGCGCCGCGGCGGCATCACCGGCCTGTCCACCGGCTTCAAAGAGCTCGACCGCATGACCAGCGGCCTCCACGCCGGCGAGATGATCATCATCGCCGCTCGCCCTTCGATGGGGAAAACTGCACTTGCAGTAAACATTGCAGAGCATGTAGCCATCGAGGGTAAAGCACCGGTCGTTGTCTTCTCGTTGGAGATGAGCGCCCAGTCGCTTGTGCAGCGCCTGCTCTGCTCGCGGGCGCGCGTGAGCATGAGCAAGCTGCGCGACGGCTTCCTCGGAGAGCGTGACTTCCCCGCCCTCACGCAGGCGGCTTCTAAGCTTGCAGAAAGCAACTTCATCATCGACGACACCGCCGGCCTCTCCGTGCTCGAGCTGCGCGCGCGCGCGCGCCGCTACAAGAACATCCACGGCATCCAGCTCATCGTCATCGACTACCTCCAGCTCCTCAAGTCCACGAGCAGGCGCGCGCAGGACAACCGCCAGCTCGAAATCGCCGAAATCTCCTCCGGCGTGAAGGCGCTCGCCAAGGAATTGGAGCTCCCCATCATCGTCCTCGCCCAGCTCAACCGCCAGCCCGAGGCCCGCACCGGCGGCAAGCCCCGTCTGAGCGACCTTCGCGAGTCGGGCTGCCTTACGGGTGAGGTGCTCGTCTATCTGGCCGATAGCGGCCGACGCGTCCCCATTCGCGAGTTGGCCGAGCGCCCGCGGCAGGAGCCCATTCGCGTCCTGGCGGTGAATCCTGACTTCACCGTGAGCGCCCATTGGCTCACAAAGGCCTTCCCCTCCGGTCGCAAGCCGGTGTGGGAGATCCGCACTCGCTCGGGCCGAGCCATTAAGGCCAGCGCCAATCACCCCTTTCTCCGCCTGGATGGCTGGACCCGCTTGGACGCGCTGCAAGTTGGCTATCTTCTGGCAACGTCGTAATCGCTGTAAACGGATTCTCGGCGCGGGGCGGAGCGACGCCTGCCGATAGCCGGGGGTTTCAACCCCCGGAACTTGTCCGTTCTCATCTCTGCGTCGCGGAGCGACGCTTGCGAGCGCGAGCTTTTGGCAGGCGTCGCTCCGCGGCGCGGGATCGAAAGCTTTGACTGTCCGGGGATTGAAACCCCCGGCTACCGGCAGGCGTCGCACCGCGCCGCGTCTCTGGCGACCTCGGCGGACGTATTTTTTCCCATACATTAGCACAACCCGGGCGTGGGGTTGGATGAGGTCGATTCCATCGCCCCGCTCGGCGAGGCTGACGTGTTCGACGCCACCGTCGAGGACGCGCACAACTTTCTCGCCAACGACATATTCGTGCACAATTCCCTCGAGCAGGACGCCGATCTCGTCGGCCTGCTCGTGCGCTCGGAATACTACGCGGAGGACGAGGACGACAAGGCGGAGAAGGTCGGCGAGGCCGAGCTTATCATCGCCAAGCAGCGTAACGGCCCTACGGGCGAGGTGAAGCTCACCTTCCTCAAGGAATTCACGCGCTTCGAGGATCGGGCGCCCGAGGCGGGTGGCGGCGGGGGCGGATAGGAATCGGGCCGCGTGGATCGGCCGTTGAGTGCGGGCAAGTCGTGCCCGGGATCGCGGATAAGGCGTGCCCCCGCTTTTGCCCGGCGCGGTCACTACTGGGACCGCCGGCATCCCTGCCGGCAGGGTCCGTTCTGGGCACCTGGATTCTCGGGCCTTTCGACTGCCTACTTGCCACTACGGCCCACAGAAGGCCGGCGGGGAAAATTCAGATGCCCGGAAGGAGCCCTGCCGGCAAGGATGCCAGCGGTCCCAGTAGCAACCGCCCCCGGCGTTCCGAGCGCACCCGCTGGCGATGCCTTGATTCACCAAGCGTTTTAGCTCGCCTCCCCGGCGCGCAGGCGCTCGACGAATTCGCGGATCTCGGGCTCGCTGAGATCGGAGATCGCCACGAAGCGCATCCCGCTGTGGGTCCAGTGGCTCATGCGGAAGCCATCGCGGGCGGACCAAGCGGGTGTCGACTCGCCTTCGGCCGGGGAAACGAAGACTTCGATGCGATGGTCTCGCCGTTGATAAACGAGCGCGGCGACCGGGCGCTGGCCCACGTAGTCGAGTCGGCCGCCGACGAGCGGGAACCCAGCCGCAGCCAAGTCCAACACGGGTGGCGAGAAATCGAGTCGGGCCGCCAGCCAGGGCTTCACCGTGTGACGGTCGCTCGAGGCAACGGCCACGAGCGGCCCGGCGATGATGGCCCGGCGATGGCTGTTCAAGGCGTCGGCAAACAACGGCGCCAAGCCCTCGCTCTGGCTCTGCGTCGGGAGAAGCGCGAACGCGAATCCGAGCAGCACCGCGATTCCCGCGGCCACGGCGATCCAAGGCATGGCCGGCGGCCTCGTCCGCATCGGGACAATCTTCGTCGCTACCGCATCGTCGGTGGGCATCTCCGCGCGGATCGCGGCCTGCACGCGTTCCCGGAGCGCCGTCGGCGCCGGAGGGCGGGGCACGCGGGCGCGGAGCAGCGTCGTCATCGCAATGGTCCGGTCGCGCCGGGCGCGGCACGCCACGCACGTCTCCAGGTGCTGCTCGACGGCCACGTCGTGGACGAGGTCCAGCTCGCCGTCGAGGCAGGCGTCGAGAAGGGGGCGGGCTTCGGCGCAGTTCATGAGCGGGGAAAATCGGAGCCGAGTTGCCGCGCGACCTCGGCCTGGAGCTGCTGCCGCGCGCGGGCGAGGCGCGACATCACCGTGCCGATCGGCAACTCGGAAACGGCCGCGATCTCGCGGTAGGACAATCCTTCCAGCTCGCGCAGCACGAGAATCTCGCGCGCCGGCACCGGCAGCCGGCCGAGCGCGTTTTGCAACACCTCGGCGTCGGCGCGGCGCTCCAGCTCGCTCGCGGCGGGCAGCGCGGGCGCGTGGACCTCCTCGTCGAGCGGCTCCAGCACCGCCTCGCGCTGATGCTGGCGCAGCCACGAGTAGCAAACGTTGCGCACGATGGTGAGCAGCCACGCGCGACCATCTTCGCCGCGGAAGCGCGGGAAAAAACGGACCGCCCGCACGAAGGCATCCTGCACCCGGTCCTGCGCGTCGTGCTCGTTCGCCACGAGCCAGCGCGCGAGGCGGTGCGCCGCGTCGAGGTGCGGCAGCATCAGGCGGTCGAATTCGGTCTCGGAGGCATCCATGAACGCTGGCTTGGCGAGGAACAAACTCTCCCGACCGCCAAAATATTCCCGCCCTTCGCGGATTTTCTGCGGACGAAAACTTTTCCCACCTCCCGGGAATATCCGCGCTCCGACGGAGTTGGGCATGGGTGAGGCGCCATCGCCTCCGCCCTTCCTTCGCTCCCATGAATCC
>CALMOL010000187.1 GCA_937871685.1 uncultured Verrucomicrobiota bacterium | reverse complement strand
GACTGCACGACGGCGGCCACCCAAGAAGGAAGCTTGAGGCGGCACGTCCGCATTCGCGGACAGAGCCGCCTCTACAACTTGGCCGGCCGCTTCGCGGTTTGCGCCTTGGCCTCGGACTCGGCGATGCGCTTGCGCAGGCGCTGGCCGACGGACTCGATGGGATGCTTCTCGCCGGCGGCGAGGAGCCGCTTGAGCGTTGGGCGGCCGGCGGCGTCTTCTTTTACCCAGCCGCGCGCGAATGAGCCATTCTGCACGTCGCGCAGCACGCGCTGGAGGCGGCGGCGGACGGCAGCGTCGATCACGCGCGGGCCGACGGACACGTCGCCCCACTTGGCGGTATCAGAGATGCGGCGGCGCATCCCGGCGATGCCGCCCTGAGCCATGAGGTCCACGGTGAGCTTCAGCTCGAAGAGGCACTCGAAGTAGGCGGCCTCCTCCTGGTAGCCGGCGGCGACGAGCGTCTCGAAGGCGGCGTGGACGAGGGACGACACGCCGCCGCAGAGGACGGCTTGCTCGGAGAAGAGATCGGTCTCGGTTTCCTCGCGGAACGTCGTCTCGATGATCGCCACGCGGGCGGAGCCGAGTCCGCGCGCCCAGGCGAGAGCGAGCCGCCGTGCCTGGCGACCTTGGTGCACGGCGATGAGGGCGGGCACGCCGCCGCCGGCTTCGTAGCGAGCGCGCACCGCCGGTCCCGCGCCCTTCGGCGCGACGAGGAACGCCTGCGCCTCCGCGGGCGGACGCAGCAGGTCGTAGTGGATGGCGAAGCCGTGCATGAACCCGAGCGCGCCGTCCCGCGGGAAGTGCGGCGCGATTTCCTCCGCGTAGATCCGGCCGGCGGCGAGGTCGGGCGTGGCGAACATGAGGAGGTCCGAGCGCGCCGCTGCCTCCGCTGCCGTGACGACCTCGAAGCCGTCGGCGCGCGCGACGCGGCGCGTCTTGCTGCGTCGCGGCAGGGCGACGAGGAGCGGCACGCCGGAGTCGCGCAGGTTGAGCGCGTGGGAGCGTCCCTGCGAGCCGTAGCCGACGACGGCGGCCCGCCGCGCGAGCAAGGGAGCGAGGGGGGCGTGGCGTTCCGAGAGGATGCGGGCGGGAGGCATGCCCACATCATCGCGCGCCGCCGGACTGGCGCGAGGCAGGGAAAGCCCGCACCGTGGGGCTTCCTCCGTCATGCAAATTCCTCCCGGCGACTTCGCGGCTTATCTCTTCGACCTCGACGGCACGCTCGCGGACACGATGCCACTCCACTACCGCGCGTGGCGGGCCACGCTGGACCCACACGGCGCGGAGTATCCCGAGGAACTCTTTCACCGCCTCGGCGGCACGCCCACGCGCCGGATCGTTGAGATCCTCAACGAGCGGCAGGGCTTGGCGATGGACCCGGAGGAAATCGCGTCGGAGAAGGAGCAACGCTACATCGCGTCGCTCGGCGAGGCCCGGCCGATCCCGGCCGTCGCCGCGGCGGCGGACGACGCGCGCCAGCGCGGCCTCCTCGTGGCGGTGGTGTCTGGGGGGACGCGCGAGCCGGTCGTTCGCACCCTGCTGGCGCTGGGGATGAGGGAATGGTTCCCGGTGATCATCACCGCCGAGGACACCGCCCGCGGCAAGCCCGCGCCGGACCCTTACCTCGCTGCCGCCGCGCGCCTCGGCGTGGAGCCGGCACGCTGCCTCGTGTTCGAGGACTCCGAAACCGGCGTCGCCGCCGCGGCGGCGGCCGGGATGCAGTGCGTGCGCGTGTGAGCCGGCGAAGCCGAGGTTTAGCCACAGATTTACGCAGATTAAAGGAGATTAGGGGCGACCGGACTGGGAGTGTTCGAGAGGAGCGAAATCACCGCGAATTCCTTGAAATGGCCGCGGCAATCCCAGCACCCAATCTCCTTTAATCTGCGTTAATCTGTGGCTTTCCCTCGGTTCCGGGGTCAACGCGTTCGAGGAGGGCGACGGCCTCGATCTCAGCGGTTTGGGGGAAGAGATCGACGGGCGTCACGGAGACGACGCGGAACGGGCCGGCGCGCAGCCGCGCGAGGTCGCGGGCGAGCGTGGCCGGATGGCAAGACACGTAGATGATCCGGCGCGGCGGACGGGCGACCACGGCGTCGAGCGCCGCCGCGGCCACGCCCTCGGCCGGCGGGTCGAGCAGCAGCGTGGTGTCGGTCGCGTCGGCCTGCGCGAGCGCTTCGCCGAGGAGCGCGGCGGCATCTCCCTCGAGGTAACTCTCGTTCGGGGCAACTTCAGCCCGCGCGGCCTCGATGGCGTAACGATCCCATTCCAAGCCGATGCATTGCCGGAAGCGCGGACGCAGCGCCTTGAGCAGCCAGCCCGCGCCGCAGTAGGCGTCCACGAGCGAGGCGCCGCCGGGGCTGGCGAGTTGCTCCACGAGCGCGAGGAGGAGCGCCGCGGCGGAATCATTCGCCTGCGTGAAGAAGCGCCGCGTGCGGTCGGCGCGGAGCGTGCGGTGGCCGTCCTCGCGGCGGCGGCGCGGGTCGGCGGCGAGGCCGGCGAGCAGCGCGTTCACCTCCGGCTGGGCGAGCAGGCAATGCTTGATCGGCACGAGGCGTCGGCCGCCCGCCGCGTTGAAGCCGACCTCGCCGTCGCGCAGGTGGACCGTGATGCGGTTGCGGTAGCCGTATTCCAGCGGCGAGGCGACGATCGGCCGCACCGGAGCATCCGTGGGCTCCAGCCGGCCCACACGGCGCAGCGTGGCCGCGAGCTGAGTCTGCTTGAGGGCAAGCTGGGCGGGATACGCGAGGTGCTGGTAGGAGCAGCCGCCGCAGTCGCCGTAGTAGGGACACGGCGCCGGAATGCGCTCCGGGGAAGGCCGCGTGATCTCGACCAGATTCCCGCGGACGAAATTCTTCCGCGCCTCCGTCACCTCCACCACGGCCTCCTCGCCCGGCGCGATGAGCGGCGCGAAGACCACCCGACCATCCGGCAGCCGCCCGACGGCATCTCCCCCGAAAGCCACCTCGCCAAACGCCACTTGGTGCCGTTCGCGAGCTCGCGGGAAGCCGCGCTCGGACCGCCGTCCGACCCCGTCCTGGGCGCGGCGCGCCATCACGGATACGCCGGCACGCGGGCGTATTGGTAACGATCTTCCCAGCCCAGCTCCGGCGGAAATTCCTCGTAGCCCGAGTAGATCCACGGCACCGCCGGCCGCAGGTGCGGGCGGTAGGAGTCCTTGTTCGTCGGGAAGGGGAACGTGAGCACCTCCCAGGCCCCCACGCCGATGCGCGCCAGGGCACGGCCGAGGCCCTTGACCGCGCCGAAGCCGGCGGCGGCCGCGTTGCCCTCGAAATCGTTCACCCGAGCGTAGGTGTCGGGAATCTCGGACGCGCCAAGGAAGAAATTCGACAGGCCGCGCCCGAGCTTGCGCGTGGGGCCGTAGTCCGAGCCAGGCGGCGCCTGGATGTCGGCGGATGCGACGGGGACAAGCAGCGCGAGCGCGAAGAGCAAGGCGAGAGGGCGCATGGGACGGATGATCTAAGCTTCAGATTCCGCCTTCAAGCAAGGAAAAACGGCGGAGAGCGGACGCACGCCCGGCGACGGCGGGAGATCCGGGCTCATCGAGACGCTCGACCGTGGGACTCACGTCGTGCCGGCGCGTTCCTTCCCGCGAAAGAGGCTCTTGAGCCAGCGCGCGGAGGCGGAGAGCGGCCAAAGCAGCCAACTGATCGACTGCGCGGTCGCCCGCATGGGCCAGTAGGAGCCATTTACCAGCGGGCGCAGCGCCGCGCGCACGCCCGCGTTGGCCGCGTAAAGCAGGGAGACGGCGATGATCGCGCAGATGCCCAGGAACTTGTAAAACGGCGCCAAGTGCGTGTGCGTCCCCAGCTCCACGAGCAGGACGATGCCAACAAAGCCCACGAGAAGGAAGGCCGTCTTCTCCAGGATCGGGTGCTTCTCGATCAGCCGGATCGCCCAGCCGGCCAGCATGCGCAGCGCGAGGATGCCGATCCCGACGCCCACATACACCGCCCACAGCTTCGGGGTCATCGCGATGGCGGCGATCACGTTGTCCACCGAGAGCGAGGCGTCGAGCAAGAGGATACCCATCACCACGGAGGCGAAGCTGCGCCCCGCCATCGGCCGCGCGCCGGGCTCGCCGTCGGTTCCCTCCTCGTCTTTCCCGGCGTGCGTGAGCTCGCGGCACATGAGCCAGACCAAATAAGCGGCCCCAAACAGCTTGATCCACGGGTTGGTGATGATCCACGCCGCCAGCAACAGGCAGATGCAGCGGAAGAAATACGCGCCGAACATTCCCCACCACAACACCGCCGAGCGACGCTCGGCCGGCACTTGGCGCGCCATCGCGGCGATGGCCAGGGAGTTGTCCACCGACAGCAATCCCTCGATCACGACGAGGGACAGAATCACCGGGATGGCTTCGATCAGCTCGGCAGGAGAAGGAAACGCAGGCATTGGGGGGACGGCACCACTAGCCGGAAACCGCGGCCTTTCGATTTCCGATTTCCGAAGCGATCCGGACGATCAGACTAACGCCGACATGCTCTCACCTGCCCTCCGCCCGCTCTTGCTTGCGGCGCTCTCCGTCGCGCTCGCGGCTTGCGGCCGGCGCGAGACGCTGGTGGAACGCGGCGCCCGCGAGGGCGTGCTGCGCTACGGCAATGCCACCGAGCCGCGCGACCTTGACCCCTCCACCGCCATCTCGACCGCCGAGGGCCGCCTGCTGCGCGAGCTTTTCGAGGGTCTCGTGGACTACTCGCCCGACGCCACGCGGATCGTGCCCGCCGTGGCCGAGCGCTGGGAAGTCTCCCCGGATGGCCGCGGGCTCACCTTCCACCTGCGCGCGGACGCCCGCTGGAGCAACGGCGACCCGGTCACGTCCGACGACTTCCTCTATTCGTTCCAGCGCCTGATCGAGCCGGCGCTCGGCGCGGAGCAGGCGGACCTGGCCGACTGGATCGTGGGCGCGCGCGAATATCGCACCGGCGCGGCGAAAGATTTTTCGGGGGTGGGCCTGCGCGCGCCGGACCCGCGGACTTTCGCGATCACGCTGACCGCGCGGGCGCCATTCTTCCTCGGCCTGCTCACGACGTATCCGTTCTACCCGCTGCATCGCGCGACGCTGGAGAAATTTCAGGCGCGGCGCGACCGCGCCACCGCCTGGACGCGCGCGGGGAATCACGTCTCCAACGGCCCGTTTCGCCTCAAGGCGTGGCGCGTCAACGACGCCGTCGTGGTGGAGCGCAATCCCAGCTATTGGGACGTCGCGCGCGTGGCTTTGCGCGAGGTCCACTTTCTCCCGATTGACGACGCGGAATCCGAGGAGCGCGCCTTCCGCGGGGGACAGCTCCACGTGACGTTCACCATCCCGACGACGAAGCACGACGCCTACGCGGCCGACCCGCGCCGGGTGCTGCGGGCGGAAGCGACGCATTCCATCGTCCACGTCGTCTTCAACGCCAAGAAGCCGCCCTTTGACGACGCGCGCGTCCGCCGCGCCTTCGCCCTGGCCACGGACTCCATGGCGATCGCCCGGCAGGTGGTGCGCGCGGGAAACCAGCCGGCCAACTCCGTTTCGATGCCCGGCGTGGCCGGATACGCGGCGCGCGTGCGCTTCGCGCATGACCCCGAGCGCGCCCGCGCCGAGCTGGCCGCGGCGGGATTTCCCGGTGGCGCGGGCTTCCCGAAGGTGGCCTACCTCTTTCCCGGCGCACCCGAGCGGCGGCCGGTGGCCGAGGCGCTCCAGGCCATGTGGCAACGCGAGCTCGGCGTGCAGGTCGAACTCCAGCAGGCCGAGGAGAAGGTGTGGCTCTCGGCGATCCAGCACCACGAGCACCAGATCGCCGCGGATTCCTGGAACCCCACCGTCTTCGATCCGATGGAGATGTTTTCTCTCTACCGATCGGAATCGCCGAACAATGACGCCGCTTGGTCCAGCGCGGAGTTCGACGCGGCCTTCGCCGAGTCCACCGCCGCGCCGGACGACGCCGCGCGCTTCGAGGCCTACCAGCGTTGCGACGCGATCTACGCCCGCGAGGCGCCGGTGATCCCGCTCTATCACCGCTCGCGAAATCGACTCGTTCACCCGGCGGTCGTCGGCTGGATGGCGAACCCCGTCGGCGTCCATCCGCTCAAGCATATCCGCCTCGAGGCGGGCGCGGCGACAGCGCGGGATTCGACACCGGATGCCCGCTGACCCGGGGATCAGTTGCCCCGCACCCTGATCCGGCTATCATGCTTACCCCGGCGCGGCCGGCCCTCTACCGTCCGCCGAGGGTCGTTCTGTTCTTTCGCCGCACATGCATCCTGAAATCGAAAAACTCGTCGTCGCCGCCAAGCTCACCTCCACCGCCGGGAAAAAGCTGGACGCCCTCCAGCCGGGCGCGTTCGTGCAGCACAAGTCCTGGGGCTTCGGTCGGGTGGCCTCCTGGGACGCGGTGATGGGTCAGATGACCATCGACTTTTTGGCGAAGAAGAACCACGCCATGCAGTTTCCTTTCGCCGCGGAAACCCTCGCGCTGGTGCCGGACACGCATCTCATGGCACGCAAGATCACGGACCCGGCGTCCGTCGCGGCGATGCTAAAGGACGACCCGCGCGCCCTCGTCCGCCTCGCTTTGGAGAGCCTCGGCGGCCGGGCTACCGCGCTTCAGCTTCAGCAGCTCCTTACTCCCGAGATCACGAAGGACGAGGCGACGTTCAAGAAGTGGTGGGAGGGCGCCAAGCGTGCTCTCAAGAGCGACGGCCATTTCCTCATCCCGACCAAGAAAACCGATCCGGTGGAGCTACGCGCCGAGTCCGTCTCGCGCGATGACGCCATGATCGCCCGCTGGAACGCCGCCCGACAGTCCAAGGAGCAGGTCGCCGCCCTCGACGAGATGGTGAAGAATTTCGCGCATCTCGCCGACGCGCCCGCGCAGCTCCCGCCCGTGATCGCCGCCGCCGGGGCTGCCGCCGCTCGCGCGCAGAAGCTGAACCTTGGCGCGGCCATCGAGTTGCTCGCGCTTTCCGAGGAGCTAGCCGCCGCCGCGAAGATTACCCCGCCCGAGCCGCGCCTCGCCGCCATGCTTGCGGAGGAGCGCACCCGGCTCGCCCAGGTGCTCTCGCCGCTCGGCGTGGTGCGTGACCGCCAAGTGCTTCGGCATTTCCCCGCGGCCTTTGGCGAGGAATGGGCCGAGGCGGCGCTTGCGCTGCTGCCCCGAGCGGTCGGCCCGCGGCTCGCGGGCGAAATTTGCACTTCCCTCGTCGAGGGAGGCCGAGGCGATGCCCTGCACGCCTGGCTCGGCAAGAACCTGCGCTCGCACACGATCCCGCCCGAGACGCTGCACTGGGTAGCCGAGGAGCGGAAGGACTGGCCAGCGAGCGACTACGCCGGCCCGGAGTTGCTGGGCGTGATCTTCTCCGCGTTGGAACGCGACGCCGTGGCCGACGTGAAGCGCGGCGCCAAGCTGCGCGAGATCGTCAACGCCGACCGCGAGCTGGTGTCCGACCTTATCGCCCACGCGCCCTCCGAGCGGGTGCGAGGCCTTGCACGCTCGCTGTGGATGTCGAGCACCTTCGAGGATCTCACGAAGAAGTCGCTCATGGCCCGCATCATCAAGGCGCAGCCGGAGCTCCAGTCGATCCTTGATGGCGCGGTTCCGGCGCCCGGGGCTCAACCCGAGACGTCCGACTTGGGTCCCGTGCTCGTCACGTGGGAGAGCCTGAAGAAACGTCGCGCTGAGTTCGACGACCTCGTCCACAACCTTCTCCCGGCCAACGTGCGCGACATCGCCACGGCCCGCTCCTACGGCGACTTGCGCGAGAACGGCGAGTTCAAGGCCGCCAAGCAGCAGCAGGCGGTGCTGGGTCGCCGCCGGGCCGAGCTGGAGGATATGCTCCAGGACGCCGAGGGCACCGACTTCGCTGACGTGGACACCTCGCAGGTGGTTCCCGGCACCCGCGTCCGCGTGCGCGATGGCGCCGGCGTCGAGACGACCTATGCGATCCTCGGCGCTTGGGACAACGACCCCGAGAACCACGTGATCCCCTACAACGTGCCCATCGCGCGCGCGTTGATTCACCACAAGGTCGGCGAGACGGCCATGCTGCCCGCGGGTTCGGTGGAGATCTTGGAGATCACGCGCTGGAACGAGTCGGCGGTCCCCGCGGAAGCCTGAGGCGAGGTGGACGAAAGCTGCGCGGCGCCGTCCGTGCGGTGTCCGTGCTGGACAGGGACGGGAAAACTCCGGTTAATCCCCTTTCCCCCTTCCCCTGCGTCTCCATGGCTTCCACCACCATCGCTTCCGTCACCGCCCGCGAGATCCTCGACTCCCGCGGCAACCCCACCGTCGAGGCCGACGTTCGCACCGCCGCCGGCCACGTCGGCCGCGCCGCCGTGCCCTCCGGCGCCTCCACCGGCGCGCACGAGGCGCTTGAGCTGCGCGACGGCGACAAGCGCCGCTACCTCGGCAAGGGTGTGCAGCAGGCGGTGAAGAACGTGCGCGAGGAGATCGCTCCCGTGCTCCTCGGCAAGTGCGCTGCCAACCAGCCGCTCGTGGACGGGTTGATGCTGGGACTCGACGGCACCAAGACGAAATCCAAGCTTGGCGCGAACGCCATCCTCGCCGTCTCCATGGCCGCGGCCAAGGCCGCCGCGCTGGCGTGCGGCCAACCCCTGTGGCGCTATCTCGGCGGAGCGAACGCCAAGGTGCTCCCCGTGCCGATGATGAACATCATCAACGGTGGCGCGCACTCGGACGCGCCGATTGATTTCCAGGAGTTCATGATCCTGCCCAGAGGCCTGCCGACCTTCGCCGAGGCGCTGCGTTGCGGCACGGAGATTTTCCACGCGCTCAAGGGCGTGCTCAAGAAGCGCGGCCTTTCCACCGCCGTGGGCGACGAGGGCGGCTTCGCGCCCGCCTTCACCGGCGTGGACGATGCGCTCGACTCCATCTGCCAAGCCATTGACGCCGCCGGCTACAAGCTCGGCGAGCAGGTGTTCCTCGGTCTCGACGTGGCCTCGTCGGAGTTCTACAACGCCGACAGCAAGCAATACGTCTTCAAGAAGGGCGATGGTTCCAAGCGCTCCGCCGGCGAGATGGTCGAGTTCTACCGCGCGCTTACCACGAAGTATCCGATCATCTCCATCGAGGACGGCTGCGCCGAGGACGACTGGGACGGCTGGAAACTCCTGACCGACGCCATCGGCGACCGCGTGCAGCTCGTGGGCGACGATCTCTTCGTCACCAACGTCGAGTTCCTGCGCAAGGGCATCGATCGCGGGGTGGGCAATTCCATCCTCGTGAAGGTCAACCAGATCGGCTCGCTCACCGAGACCTTTGACGCCGTGGAGCTGGCCAATGACCATTCCTACACGGCCGTGATCTCGCACCGCTCCGGCGAGACCGAGGACGCCACGATCGCCGACATCGCCGTGGCCACGAACGCGGGCCAGATCAAGACCGGCTCTCTCTGCCGCTCCGACCGGGTGGCCAAATACAACCAGCTTCTCCGCATCGAGGAAGAGCTTGGCGAGCAAGCGCGCTACGGCGGCAAGATGCGCTGAGGGGGGCTCTCGGGCCGGTGAGAAGTGAGCCGAGCGAAGCGAGACAGCCAGGGCGCGCGGGGCAAAAGTGAGCGGTGACAAGGGGTTAACTTTGGCGCGGGCGCATTTTCCACTTCTCACCGCTCACTTCTCACGTATCACTTCGCTCCATGCCTCGCCGCGCGTCCAAACCCGAGTCGGACTCCGCGCCGGTCCCCGTCCCCGGCATGCGCGCGGTCCGGGGGCTGTCGTTCCTGAACCGGGTGCTGGCCGTCGTCGCCCTGGGCGGCGCGGTGTTTGTCTCGACCGCCGTGTGGCTCAAGCCGCGGGCCGAGAAGCTGCGCGACTCCGAACGCGAGTTAGAGCGGCTGCGGGCGCACGTCGAGGAGCGCAAGCGTGAGGAAGCTCGCCTCCAGCGCCAGCTTGTCTGGCTGGAAAAGGATCCGGATTATCTCGCGATGATCCTGCGCGATCGCTTTGACCTCATGGCGGACGGCGAAACGATTTACCGGATCGAGCCAGCTCGCACGCCCCCGCCGACCGTGCCACGCCGTCCGTAGAAGAATTTTGCCGGTGCCAACCGATCCAGCCATCTGATCGCCGAGCTCGCGGATCGAGCTGAACGGGCAGGCTGGATGCTCCCTCTCCGGCCTTCCGCGTCATCCCGCCGCGCTGGGGGCAAACGCTGCTTTGCTCCGGCGAGTGCCGGGACAGATTCAGCGCTTTCCCGCGGCGGCTTTCCCCGCTAATGCTGCGGCGCTTTCCTCCCCCTCCCTCTGTAATTCCATGGCCCGCGCGACGAATCTCACGATGTGCTCCTTCTGTGGCAAAAGCCACGCGGAGGTGCGTAAGCTGGTCGCCGGTCCCGGCGTTTACATCTGCGACTCGTGCATCACGGTCTGCAAGAACATTCTGGACAAGGAGCTTTCGGAGGACACCCGGCGCACCGCGCCGGCCCCGCTCCTGCGCGTGCCCAAGCCCGTCGAAATCAAGGCTGAGCTCGACCGCCATGTCATCGGCCAGGATTTGGCGAAGAAGGTCCTTTCCGTCGCGGTCCACAATCATTACAAGCGCATCTCCCTCGCCACCGAGCCGCCCGCCGGCCCCGTGTCCGTTCCGCCCGGCGGCACCGCCGCCGCGCAGCGTGCCGCGCGTCTCGCCGCCGCGCTGCCGCCCGACCCCTTCGCCGACGTGGAGATCGAGAAGAGCAACATCCTGCTCCTCGGCCCCACCGGCTCCGGCAAGACGCTGCTCGCCCGCTCGCTGGCGCGCATCATCGACGTGCCGTTCTGCATCGCCGACGCGACGACGCTCACCGAGGCCGGCTACGTTGGCGAGGACGTGGAGAACATCATCCTCCGCCTGCTCCAGGCCGCCGACTACGACGTGAAGCGCGCCGAGATCGGCATCGTCTATGTGGATGAGATCGACAAGATCGGCCGCAAGACCGAGAACGTCTCCATCACGCGCGACGTGTCCGGCGAGGGCGTGCAGCAAGCGCTTCTCAAAATCTTGGAGGGCACGCTCTGCAACGTCCCGCCGCAGGGCGGCCGGAAGCATCCGCACCAGGAATACATCCAGGTCAACACGCAGAACATCCTCTTTATCTGCGGCGGCGCCTTTGTCGGGCTCGACAAGATCATCCAGCGTCGCCGCGGCCAGAAGGTGCTCGGCTTCTCCGCGCCAGCGGCCGCTGCCGTGGCCGGCGCGTCCATTGTGCCGATCAACGCGCCCACCGCCCCGATCGACGAGACGGTCGTGGAGCCGGAAGACTTGCTCGCCTTCGGTCTGATTCCCGAGTTTATCGGCCGCTTGCCGGTGCCTGCGATGCTCCGTCCGCTGACCGAGGAGGAGCTGGTGCAGATCCTGACCGAGCCGAAGAACGCGATGGTGAAGCAATATTCCAAGCTCTTCCACATGGAGGGGGTGAGCCTCACCCTCACCCGCGACGCCGTGCGCGCCCTCGCCCAGCAGGCCCTCGCCAAGGGCACCGGCGCGCGCGCCCTCCGCTCGCTGCTCGAGCGTCTGATGCTCGACGTGATGTTCGACATCCCGTCCCGCGGCGATGTGGAGTCCGTCACGATCAATCGCGCCGCCGTGCTTGGCGAGACCCCGCCGATTCTCCTGCGCCGGCAGGATGCCGACGCCGCATAGAGGCAAACTCGAAACTCGAAGTCCGAAGCTCGAAACAAGGCCCGAAAGGACAAAGCGCCGAAAGAGAGAAGCGCGCGGCTAAGGATGATTCCGGCGCTTTCCGTTCTTTTCGGCGCTTGTTTCGAGCTCCGAGTTTTCCGGCCACCGCCACACCTTGAATCTCTCCTTTTACCCGATGCGCCCTGCCATCCTCCATCCTCCATCCTCTTGGTTTCTCCGCCTCCTCGCCATCGCGGCGCTCGCGCTCCCGTTGGCCGCTCCAGCGCAGGAGAAAAAGCCCGTCCCCGCCCCCGGTGCTCTCCGGGGCGATGCCGACCAACCCACCGACAAGGACGAGGCCGAGGCCTACGCGCAGCTCGCCATTCTCGCGCGCGCCATGCAGCTCGTGCGGCAGGACTACGTGGATGGAAAGAAGGTTTCCTACCGGGAGCTGACCTACCACGCCCTGCGCGGCATGCTGGCGGCGCTCGACCCGCACTCGCAGTTCATGGAGCCGGAGGGGTTCAAGGAGATGCAGGACGACACCCGCTCGCGCTACGACGGGCTCGGCCTCGTGGTCGCCATGCGTGAGGGCTCGCTCATCGTCGTCACGGCCATCGACGGCGGCCCGGCAGCCAAGGGCGGCATCCTGAACGGCGACCTTATCGTCAAGATCGACGGCAAGCCCACCGACAAGCTCGGCCTGAGCGAGGCCGTCGCCCTGCTGCGCGGAAAGCCCCGCGACAACGTCGCGCTCACGATCATGCGCCCCGCCACGCGGGAGGTGAAGGAAGTGACGCTCACCCGCACCGAGGTGAAGGTGGAGACGGTCAAGGACGCGCGCATCATTGCCACCGAGCCAAACAACGGCGGCTTCAAGATCGGCTACATGCGCCTCGTGCAGTTCAACGAGCCAAGCGCCGAGGAACTCGGCAAGAAGCTCGACGAACTCGCCAAGCAAGGCATGAACGCCTTCATCCTCGACCTGCGCAACAACCCCGGCGGCCTTCTTTCCTCCGCCGTGGACGTGGCCGGGCAATTCGTCGCCCCGGGCACGATGGTTTGCTACACCGACGGCCGTGCCCCCTCCGCCAACCGCATCTACCGGACTGCCGCCGGCTCCAAGCCGCGCCTGGATTTCCCGATGGCCGTGCTCATCAACAACGGCAGCGCGAGCGGCTCCGAGATCGTGGCCGGCGCGCTCAAGGACCTCAACCGCGCCGTGCTCGTCGGCGAGCGCACCTTCGGCAAAGGTTCCGTGCAGAGCGTGATCCCCCTCCCCGACAACTCCGCCGTCCGTCTGACCACCGCCAAGTATTACACTCCCGGCCGGCAGGTGATCCACGAGCGCGGCATCGAGCCGAACCTGCGCGTGGTCACTACTCCCGAGCAGGAGCGCGCCCTCGCCCTGCGCCGCAACGCCGAGAGCACCACCGAGGAACAAAAGAAGGAGGCCGATGCCGTGCGCGACCCGCAACTCGACCGCGCTCTCGACGCGCTCAAGGGCGTGCTGATCTTCCGCCAGCAATTCGCGGCGAAGAAGCCGTGAAGGAAAGCTTCAAGATCCAGGCTTCAAGCCTCAAGGAAGGGCCGAAAGGCGGAAGCTCTGAAGGTGGCCGGCACAGCTAGCCTCGGGCTTTCGGCCGCTTCTTCCCTCTGGCCTTCCTTGAGGCTTGAAGCCTGGGGCTTTCCTCCTTTCTTCCCTCCGTGCCCACCGTCCACGTCATCGGCGGCCCGAACGGCGCGGGGAAGACCACGCTCGCTTTTCGCCTGATCCCGCGTCTAACCAGCGGCGTCGAGTTCGTGAACGCGGACTTGATCGCGCAGGGATTATCCGCGTTCGAGCCGGAAAAGGTCGCCCTCGCCGCCGGCCGCATCATGCTGAAGCGCCTTGATGAGCTGGCCAACGCGCGGGCCGACTTTGCCTTCGAGTGCACGCTCGCCGCGCGCTCTTTCGCGCCGATGCTCACTCGGTTGAAGGTTTCCGGCTACCATGTCGTGGTCTTCTACGTCTGGCAGCGCAATGCGGACAACACCATCCAGCGGGTGGCCGAGCGGGTGCGTCGCGGCGGCCACTTCGTCCCGCCAGAGACCGTGCGTCGCCGCTTCGGTCGCAGTTGGGCCAACGCGCTGGACCTCTACTTGCCGCTTGCTGACGACTGGACGGTGATCGACAACACGGCCTCGCCGCCAGCGGCGGTCGCCGAGCGTCACGCCCCGGAGGAAATCGTGGTGCATGATCTGCCAGCGTGGCAGGATTTCCAACGCGGTCCCATCCTCGACTTATGAAACTCGCCCGACCCACCATCGAAGAGCGCATCGACTTCGGGGCTGCGCTGCGCGAGTTTCAAATCGCCGTGCGCGAGGCGCTGATCGACCACGCCCGTTTCGGCAACCCTGTCGCCATCGGTCGGAGCGGCCGCACCGAGATCGTCCAGCCCGAGGACATCCCCGCGCTGCTCGGCCTTTCGATGGACGAGGTGTTCGGTCCTCCCTCCCGCCGCCGGCCGGCGGACGCGGCCAAAGGCTGAGGACGGCGGCGCGATTGACGCGCGCCCGCTCCTCCCAAGGTTCCCGGCCCCGCCATGGCCAAGACCCGCGTCGAAATCGTCCAGCAAACCCTCGCCGACTGGCTTGCTGCTGCCTCCCCCGCGGCACATCGCCTCGCCGACGACGCTCCGCTCGCCCCCGGCTCCACGCTTACTGCCCACCAAGCGCGTGAGCTATGGGAGGACCAAGCCGCCTCTCGCCTGCTCGACGTCGCCGCGCGCGAGCTGCGGAAGACCAACCAATCCTTCTACACCATCGGCTCGGCTGGCCACGAGCAGAACGGCGTCCTCGGCGCGCTCCTTCGCCTCGACGACCCTTGCCTCCTTCATTACCGCTCCGGTGCGTTCATGATGGCCCGCGCACGCCAGCTCCCCGGCTCCGATCCGATCCTCGACACCGTCCGTTCCTTCTGCGCCTGCGCTGACGACCCCATCTCGCACGGCCGGCACAAAGTTTGGGGTTCCCGGCCGCTCTGGGTGCCGCCGCAAACGAGCACCATTGCCTCGCACTTGCCCAAAGCCTACGGCCTCGCCTACTCCCTTCGTCGCGCGCACCGCCTCGGGATCAAAAACGGGGTGGCCGCTGACTCGATCGTCCTTTGCTCCTTCGGCGATGCGTCCGCCAACCACGCCGCCGCCCTCGCCGGCATCAACTCCGCACGCTACGCCGTGCGCCGCGGCGGCCAAGCGCCGGTGCTCTTCCTCTGCGAGGACAACGGCATCGGCATCTCGGTCGAGACGCCGCGCGATTGGATTCGTGATTCCTTCTCCAAGCTTCCGCATCTCGCCTACTTCGAGGCAGATGGCACGCTGGAAGAGACTTGGGCCGCCGCCAGCCAAGCCATCGAGCACTGCCGACACGCGCGCGGCCCGGTGTTCCTGCACCTGCGTGCCGTGCGCCTGTGGGGCCACGCCGGAACTGACATCGAGTCCTCTTACCGCAGCGCGGCGGAAATCGAGGCCATCGAGGCGCGTGACCCTCTCCTCCTCAATGCTCGTCGCCTCGTCGAGGCCGGCGCGGCTGCGCCAGACGAACTCCGCGAAATCCTCCGCGTTCTCCAGCGCCGCGTGGACGACGCCTGCACCGAGGTTGCCGGTCGGCCGAAGCTGCGCTCGGTCGAGGAAGTCGTTCGCCCGCTCGCACCGTGGGACGAGTCCGCCATCCGCGCCGTGGCCGCGATCCAGGCCGAGCCCGCCGCGCGCGCCGCTCTCTTCGAGGATGCCCTGCCCGAGCAAGCCGGCGCTCCCACCAAGCGCACGCTTGGCGCGCACCTCAACGCCGCGCTCGCCGACGAGATGCTGCGCTTCCCCGAGATCCTCCTCTTTGGCGAAGACGTGGGCCGCAAGGGCGGCGTGTATGGCGTCTCCGCCGGCCTTCAAAAAAGATTCGGCCCCGCGCGCTGTTTCGACACCCTGCTCGACGAGACCACGATCCTCGGCGTGGCCCAAGGCGCGGGCACCGCCGGCCTGCTGCCGATCCCGGAGATCCAATACCTCGCCTACCTCCACAACGCGCTCGACCAGCTCCGCGGCGAGGCGTGCTCGCTCCAGTTTTTCTCGGCCGGCCAGTTCGCCAACCCAATGGTCGTGCGCGTGCAGGGGCTCGCCTACCAAAAGGGGTTCGGCGGGCACTTCCACAACGACAACTCGGTCGGTGCGCTCCGCGACATCCCCGGTCTCCTCCTCGCGGTGCCGTCGCGCGGTGACGACGCGGCCATGATCCTGCGCGGCTTGGTCGCCACCGCGCGAGCTTGCGGCCGGGTGGCCGTGCTCCTCGAACCCATCGCCCTCTACCACGAGCGCGACCTCCACACCGAAGGCGACAACGGCTGGCTCACCGACTATCCATCGCCCACTTGGATGCTGCTCCCCGGCGAGGTCGGCATTTACCACGAGGACGCCAAGGACCTCCTCATTGTCTCCTACGCGAACGGCTTGCGCCTTTCCCTCCGCGCCGCGCGCCGCCTGCGCGAAGCGGGCATACGCGCTCGCGTGCTCGACCTCCGCTGGCTCAATCCCCTCCCCCTCGACGCCATCCACCGCCACGCCGCCGAATGCGGCCGCGTCTTGGTGGCCGACGAATGCCGCGCGACCGGCGGCGGGGTGGCCGACGCGGTGATCGCCGCGCTAGCTGAAAGTGGCTTTCGCGGCCCGCTGCGCTCCGTGCGGTCGGTGGACACTTACATCCCGCTCGCCGCCGCGGCTAACCTCGTCCTTCTCTCCGAGGACCAGATCGTCGCCGCCGCCCGCGATCTCGCCGTCACGTGACCGTGGGAAGACCACAGATTTACGCAACTAAGTGACTACGAACAAATATCTCGGTGCCTCGCTTCTGGAGGCCCGCACCTTCCTACCGACTTTCTTTCTCGTAGTCACTTAGAAGGATTACCCCGGGGAGGGGGGCGTCCGCGCGGTTCCCAACGATCCAACGCATCGCCTTGGACAACCCGCTCTCATCCGCCCCAAAGTAATCTGTGAAAATCCGCGTTAGAGCGTTTTCGACTCAGGTGGTCGCATCAGATCGAAGCCGCTTGCGAGAGGTCGGTCGCAGGCTTTGGAGGGCGGTGGCTCCTGGGACCGCCGGCATCCTTGCCGGCCGGGATTCTCCAGGGCATCTGACTTCTCCCCCTCGGGCTTCCGGGGGCGGCAAAGAGCGATGGCCCTGTCCAAAGGCCCGAGAATCCAGATGCCCGGCAAGACCCTGCCGGCAAGGATGCCAGCGGTCCCAGTAGAGACCGCGCTCCGCAAAAGCGGGAGCGCGCCTTTTCCGCGAGGCTTGCTCGGGTGCTTGTGAAGCGAGAAGTCGAGGGGTTTCCAGACGGAGCCGCGCTCAGGCACCGCGTTTCACACCAGGCGTTCTAATCTGTGGCTGCTCTCGGCTGGGTGTCAGCCGTAGTTGATGTCGCCGTCGATCAGCGCCTTCGCCATGATGATGCGCTGGATCTGGCTGGTGCCCTCCACGATCGTGAGCTGGCGCGCGTCGCGGTAATAACGCTCCATCGGGTATTCGGATGAATACCCATACGAGCCCATGATCTGGAGGCAGTCGTAGGCGGCCTTGTTCGCCAATTCCGTGGCAAACGCCTTCGCCATCGAGAAATACGGCGCGGCCTGCTTCCCGTATTGACCGTCGTCCACGAGCTGGGCGGCCTTATAGGTCAGCAGGCGAGCGGCCTCAATGCTCATGGCTAGTTCGGCGAGCATGAACTGGATTGCCTGGTGGCCAAGGAGGTTCTTGCCAAAGGTCTCGCGCTCGCGCGCGTATTGCATCGCGTAGGCCACGCAGCCCTCGGCCGTGCCCAGGCCCCGCGCGGCCACCACGGGGCGCAGCGAGTTGAGGTTCTTCATGATGAGCTTGAAGCCCTCGTTCTCCTTGCCGAGCAAGTTGGCAGCCGGCACGCGCGCGCCCTCGAAGACGAGCTCGGCGGTCGGCACGCCCTTGACGCCCATCTTCTTATTCGCCTTCCCGACGCGGAAGCCGGGCGTGTCCTTGTCCACGATGAACGCGCTCATGCCCCGGTTGCCCACGTCCGGCTTGGTCTTCGCGGCGACGATGAAGAAGTCGGCCACGGTGGCACCGGAGATCCAGTGCTTGCTGCCGTCGAGCACGTAGTGGTCGCCGTCGCGCCGGGCCGTGGTGCGGATGTTGGCCGAGTCGGAGCCTGCGCCCGGCTCAGTGAGCGCGAAGGCCGAGCGCATCTCGCCGGCGGCGACTTTCGGCAGATACTTTTGCTTCTGTTCCTCCGTCCCGCCGAAGAAGATCGCCGAGGTGCCCAGGCGTGTAAGGAGGAGGATCAGGGCCGACGAGTTGCAGTATTTCGCCATCTCCTCGACCGCGATGGCCAGCCCGGTGATGCCCAGTCCAGAGCCGCCGTATTCCTCAGGAAAGCCCACGCCGACGAGACCCGTTTCGCGAAACACCTGGAACAAATCCTCGGGATACTCCCCCGTCTCGTCCATCTCCGCGGCGCGCGGTGCGACCTTTTCCTTCGCCACGCGGCGGGCGAGCTGCTGGAGGGCTTTTTGTTCGTCGTTGAACTCGAAATTCATGGCGGAGGATGGGATGACGCGGGGGCGTTTCGGGCGCTGACGATAGCATCCACTACCTACAGCAGCGAGAGCAACCGGGGCATCCGAGGACCGCGAGCCGTGCCACCGCTGCCGCCCTGCAAGGCTCACGCGCCTGAATCTCCTCGCCACGTCGTGGCAGCTTGATCCGCGAGGCTTTGGCGGCACGTGCATCCACGGTCACCCCTCACCCGCCCGTGAGGGGATGAGGAACTTCGCGGTGCGCGGTCGGCAGTTCGTGAAGAACGCCCTGGTCCCCTCGGCGTGCAGCTCGCGAGTTTGGCTAACGCACGAAGCAGCTCGACGCGTCTCGCCCTGCTGGACGGCGCCGCCTCGCCATCAAACCAAGCCGCGGCCGTGGCAGGACTTGAATTTCTTGCCGGAGCCGCAGGGACACGGTTCGTTGCGACCCACGCGAGGCACGCCGTCGGCGGCGGGCTTCGGTGGGATGGTCACCTGCGGAGCGGTCTTGTCCTCGGGTGGAGGCGCGGCGGCCCGGGTCGGCTTGGCGCTACTTCCGCCGGGACGGGAGCCGAAGGAGAAGGACGTGCCGGCGGAGCCGGTGCCCATGGTGGAGCCGTATTCGGGGCCAGCGGATTGGCTGCCCTGCGCCGCGGCCTCGTCCTCGGGCGCCACGGCGCCGAGCAACTGCTGCGGCAGCGAGGCGAGAAACTTCTCGAAGGCCTCCAGGTTTGAAGTGGAGCGGAACAGGTTATTCAGCATCTCCATCTTCACGGCGCGCATGAGTTCCTTAAACATCTCATACGCCTCGTTCTTGTATTCCACGAGGGGGTCCTTCTGCCCGATCGAGCGCAGGTGCACGCCTTCGCGCAGGGCGTCCATGGCGTAGAGGTGCTCCTGCCACAGGCGGTCCACCGCGTTGAGGATGATGTAGCGCTCGAGGCTCTTGCGCGCGTCGGCGTCCTCGTGGGCCATCTTCGCTTCGTAAGCCTCGGTCACGAGTTGAATCAGGAACGCGGCGTTCTCGTCCTCGCTCCGCGTGGCGAAGGCGGCCTTCTCTTCGGTGAGACCCACGGGGAAAGTGGTGTTCACCCAGTTGAGCAGGCCAACCAAGTCGGACTCGGAGCGCGTCTCGTCGATCTTGTAATACTCGGCCACCTTCATCGGGATGGCCTCTTGGATCACCTCGTTGATGACCTCGCGCGGCGTCTCGGACTCCAGCGCATCCTGGCGCAGGCCATAGACGACCTCGCGCTGTTTGTTCATCACGTCGTCGTATTCGAGCGTCCTTTTGCGGATTTGATAATTGCGCTGCTCGACGCGTTTTTGCGCGTTCTCGACGCTCTTGTTGAGCCACGGGTGCTCCAGCTCCTGGCCTTCCTCCAGGCCGAAGCGCTCCATGATCTTGGTCATGCGGTCGGCGGCGCCGAAGTTGCGCATGAGGTCGTCCTCGAACGACACGTAGAAGCGCGACGCGCCGGGGTCACCCTGGCGCGCGCAGCGGCCGCGAAGCTGGCGATCAATGCGGCGCGACTCGTGGCGCTCGGTGCCGATGACCATGAGGCCGTCGAGATCCGTGACGCCCTCGCCGAGCTTGATGTCGGTGCCGCGGCCAGCCATGTTCGTGGAGATGGTCACGGCGCCCTTCTGGCCGGCGCGCGCGATGATCTCGGCCTCCTTGAGATGCTGGCGGGCGTTGAGAATGGTGTGTGGGATCTTCTGCAGCTTGAGCATGCGCGAGACCAGCTCGGACTGCTCCACGCTCACGGTGCCAACGAGCACGGGCTGGCCGCGCTCGTGGCACTCCTTGATGGAGTTGATGACGGCGTTGAGCTTCTCGCGGCGCGTCTTGTAAATGTGATCGTTGGCGTCTTTGCGGCGCACGGCGCGGTTCGTGGGGATCACGAGCACGTCGAGGCCGTAGATGTCATGGAACTCATTTGCCTCTGTCTCGGCGGTGCCCGTCATGCCGGCCAGCTTGTGGTAGAGGCGGAAGTAATTCTGGATCGTGATGGTCGCGAGCGTCTGCGTCTCGCGGTCGATCTGCACGCCTTCCTTGGCTTCCACGGCTTGATGCAGTCCATCCGACCAGCGGCGGCCGGGCATCTTGCGGCCGGTGAACTGGTCCACGATGACCACCTTGTTTTCCTCGACGACGTATTCCACGTCCTTCTCGAAGAGGCAGTAGGCGCGCAGCAGCGAGGAAACGGAGTGGATGGCATCGGCCTTCTCGTCGCACGCGGCCTGGAGCTTGGCCTTCTGCTCCGTGCGCTGCTCCGGGGTGAGCGACTTGTCCACATCGAGCTGGGAATACGCGGTGGCCAGGTCGGGCAGCACGTAGGCGTCGGCGTCGTCGGGCGAGAGGAACTCGCGGCCCTTCTCGGTAAGGTTGGCTTCCTGCTGGCGTTCCTCGATGATGAAGAAGAGCTCTTGCTTGAGCGCGAAGAGCTCCTCCTTGCGCGTGTCGGAATGGAACGAGAGCTCGGCCTTCTCGGCGACGCGGCGGTTGGCCGGGTCCTCCATCACGCGGAGCAGGCCCTTGTTGCGCGGCTGGCCGAGCTTGACCTTGTAAAGAATCGTCCCGGCTTCCTCGCCCTTGCCGTCGTCGAGGAGCGACTTGGCCTCGGTGACGAGCTGGTTGCAGAGGACGGTCTGGCGGCGGACGAGGTTCTCGACGAGCGGCTTGTAGCGATCGTATTGGTGCGAGGAGAAGGCGGCCGGACCGGAGATGATGAGCGGCACGCGAGCCTCGTCGATGAGGATGGAATCGACCTCGTCCACGATGCCGAAGTTGTGGCCGCGCTGGACTTGCTGGTCGAGCGAGGTGGCCATGCCGTTGTCGCGCAGATAGTCGAAGCCGAACTCGGAGTTCGTGCCGTAAGTGATGTCGCACTCGTATTGGGCGCGGCGCTCCTCGGGATCCTGATCGTGCTGGATGACGCCGATGGTCAGGCCCAGCAAGCGGAAGAGCGCACCCATCCACTCGGCGTCGCGCCGGGCGAGGTAGTCGTTCACCGTGACGACATGGACGCCGCGGCCGGAAAGCGCATTAAGATAGACAGGACAGGTGGCGACGAGCGTCTTGCCCTCACCGGTCGCCATTTCGGCGATGCGGCCCTTGTGCAGCGCCCAGCCGCCGATGAGCTGCACGTCGAAGTGAACCATGTTCCAGACGATCGGCTGGTCGCACACGAGGATGGTCTGGCCGCACAGGTGGCGCGCGGCGGCCTTCACGAGGGCGAAGGCCTCGGGCATGATCTCATCGAGCACGGCCTCGCGGGCGATGGGGTCGTCGATCGGGGCGAGGCGCTCCTTCCACGCGGCGGTCTTGGCGACGAATTCGGCTTCTCCCAACCCCTTGAACTGCTCATCGAACGCATTGACCTGCTCGATGAGCGGGCGCAGGCGCTTGATCTCGCGCTGGTTCTTGGAACCGAGGATTTTCTTGATGACCCAGTTGAACATGACGGAATGCCGCGAGGGCAGGAGGAGGAACGACGGACAGCGGGAAAAAGAACCCGGACGATTCCCTAGCCGGGGCCTCCCGGCAAGCAGGAGGGTGTCATTAAGCGGGTGGCAGCGCCGCCGAGGAGCCGCTTCTCAAATGGATTCGACGCGTGCTTCGGTCACTCCTTCCGCGCGGTGCGCGGCTCGAACTTCTCGACGGAGATCCAGTGGCGCTGGCGCACGGTATTGAATGGAATGGAAACGGTGGACTTGGCGGTTCCACGCGAGAGGCGGAGCAACGGGTCGCCGCGACCGGGCAGCAGATCGTAAGTGAGTTCCAGTTCCGTGAGGCGCGCAATGATCCAGAAGAGTCGGTAGGGCGAGCGCAACGACGCGGTCATCCGCAGCGCGGACGAGTCCGCCTGCGAGACCCAAATCACCCCGCCGAGTTGGTTGAAGAAGCGTTCCTCCTTCCCCTTCGCCGACGCCCCGGGCCGCGGCTCGAAGCCGATCACCCACGCGCGCTCGCCGGGGACCGTGGCGGCGGGCAGCCGAGTCCAGGTGTAGCGCTCGCGCAGGCCATACTTCTTCACGGCCTCGACCGCGCTCAGGTTCTTTTCCGGATCGTCCTCACCGCCCACGCTGCCCCCGCCGCCACCTCCGTCCCCTTTGCCATCCTTCTTCCCTTCCGGCTTGTCCTCGACGAACGTGAGCTTGCCCTCGCGCGCCTCGGAAAGCACCCGAAAGGATGGCTTCTCGCCGGGCCGGTTGAGCATTCGCCAAGTGCCCTTGCCAACCACGCCCCCCTCGTCGTCGTATTGGCGCGTGGTGAGCGTGGTATAATACTGCCACGCCCGATACTTCTGCTGCCGCTCGGCCGCACGCTTGCGCCCGGTGCTCCCCTCATCTCGCCGCG
>CALMOL010000186.1 GCA_937871685.1 uncultured Verrucomicrobiota bacterium | reverse complement strand
CCGCCGCAGCCATCACGCCCGGCGCGCCCTCCGGCCCCTCGCCCGGCGGCTCCGGCCAGGCCGCCGGCGCTGGCGCCGCGCCCACCAGCGCCAACAAGCCCAACCCGCCTGCGCCGGTCTCGCCCACGCCCAACCCCGCCGAGGCCCAGCCCGCGCCCGGCTCCGGCCCTGGCCCGGCGATCTCCTCCGGCCAGATGAACCCACCGGGCGTCGGGGCCAACAAACCCGCCGCGAGTCCCGCGCCGTCTCCCGCGGCCCAGCCGCCGCAATAATCCGCAGAGACCGGCCCAGAACCTCGGCTTTCCCGTCGCCTGACAGTCTTCCGCGCTCTTTTCAACGGCCCCGCCTGCTACCTTCTTTCGCCGCCATGAATCGCTTCCGTTTATCGCCTCTGCTGCGCTGGACCCTCGTCTTGCTGGCGATGTTTGCGCTGGTCTCGCCCGCCGCGGCCGAGTTGCGCGAATACGGCCTGTGGTGGACGCCCGAGGCCGCCACGAAAGGCGCGCACCACGTCGATAACCTCTTCGTCTTCATCTTCTGGCTCACCGCCATCGTCTTCGTGGCGACGCAAGCGGTGTATGTGTGGTTCCTCATCAAATACCGCCGCAAGCGCGGCGTGCCGGCGCACTACTCCCACGGCAACAACACGCTGGAAATCTGGTGGACCATCATCCCGGCCGCCATCTTCATCGGCCTCGTCATTTGGTCGAACCGCATCTGGTATCGCGAGCTGCGCGCGCCCGCGCCGGCCGATTCCATCCAGATCGACCTCGTCTCCTACCAATACGGCTGGCACGTCCGCAACCCCGGCTCCGACGGCAAGCTCGGCGCCTACAAGGCCCAGCTCACCGCCAAGGAAAACTGGTTCGGCACCGAGCCGGACGATGAGGCGGGTCGCGACGACTATCAGTCCGAAGGCATCGTCACCGTGCCGGTCGGCCGACCCGTGCACATCCTGCTGCGCTCGCTCGACGTGATCCATGCCTTCTACGTGCCCGAGTTCCGCATGTATCAGGACGCCATCCCCGGCCGCATGATCGACTGGGTGTGGTTCGAGGCGACCAAGATCGGCAACTACGAGCTCGCCTGCTCCCAGCTTTGCGGCTCCGGCCACTACAACATGAAGGCCAAGATGAACGTCGTTTCCCAGGAGGAATACGACAAGTTCGTCCGCGAGAAGAGCAAGGCGGCCGCCATCGAGTTCGAGAAGAAGAAGGCCGCCCAGGCCGCTCCGCCCGCCGTCGCTCCCGCAGCCACCGCCGAGACCGTGTCTCCCCCCGCCGCGCCGGCCGTCGCCGCGCGCTGATCCACTTTTCACCTCTCACTTCTCACCCTTCACTTTTCCCCACCATGGCTGCCGTCGCTGAGCCCAGGCCCCTTGAATCCGGAGTCGCCCCGGTCGCGTTAGACCCGCACGTCCACGCGCACCACGAGCAAGGCATCTTCCGCACCTACATCTGGTCGCATGACCACAAGATGATCGCCAAGCAGTATCTGCTCACGGCGCTCTTCTTCCTCATCGTTGGCGGCCTGCTCGCCATGGGCGTGCGCTACAAGATCGCGTTCCCCAACGTGCCGATCTACGGCCTGAACTGGTTGCTGCCCTCCTACATGGTCTCGGAGGAGGGCGTGATCCTGCCGCAGATGTATAACATGCTCTTCACGATGCACGCCACGGTGATGGTGTTCTTCGTGGTGATGCCGCTGCTCATCGGCGTCTTCGGCAACTACCTCATCCCGCTCCAGATCGGCGCGCCGGACATGGCGTTCCCGTTCTTCAACGCGCTCTCCTACTGGCTCTACGCGCTCTCGGGCGTGATGATCCTGTGCTCCTTCTTCGTGGACGGGGGCGCGGCCGCGGGCGGGTGGACTTCCTACGCGCCGTTGTCGAACAACGCCGCCTACAACCTGACGCAAAAGGGGCAAAGCCTGTGGTGCCTGGGCATCTTCGTGAACGGCCTCTCGTCGCTCTCCGGCGCGATGAATTACATCACCACGGTCATCAACATGCGCGCGCCCGGCATGCGCATGTTCCGCATGCCCCTGACGGTGTGGGCGCTCTTCATCACCGCGCTCCTGCTCCTCCTCGCGGTGCCGGTGCTCGGCGCGGCGGCGTCGATGCTCTACCTCGACCTCAACTTCGGCACCCACTTCTTCCAGGCTTCCGGCGGCGGCGACCCGCTCCTCTGGCAGCACTTGTTCTGGTTCTTCGGCCACCCGGAGGTCTATATCATGATCCTGCCGGCGATGGGCATCTCCTCGGAGATCCTGCCCGTGTTCGCCCGCAAGCCCGTGTTCGGCTACCGCGCGATGGTGTGGGCCATGGCCGGCATCGCCATTCTCGGGTTCATCGTGTGGGGCCACCACATGTTCGTCTCGGGCATGAACATCACCCTGTCGGCCGTGTTCTCCGTCTCGACGATGATCATCGCCGTGCCCTCGGCCATCAAGACCTTCAACTGGATGGGCACCGTCTGGCGCGGCTCGGTGCGCTTCACCACGCCGATGCTCTTCGCGCTGGGCTTCGTCTCGATGTTCGTGATCGGCGGCCTGTCCGGCATCTTCATGGCCTCCACGCCGGTGGACCTCTTCGTGCACCACACCTACTTCATCGTGGCGCACATCCATTACGTCCTGTTCGGCGGCTCCATCCTGAACATCTACGCCGCCATCTACTACTGGTTCCCGAAGATGTTCGGCCGGATGATGAACGAGACGTGGGGCCGGATCCATTTCTGGATCACGCTCATCTTCATGAACCTCACGTTCTTCCCGATGCACAACGTGGGCCTCGGCGGGATGATGCGCCGCATCGCGGACCCGACGCAATACGAGCACCTGCGCGCGCTCCAGCCGATCAACATCTTCATCACGCTGTCGGCCTTCGTCCTCGGCGCGAGCACGCTCATCTTCTTCGTGAACTTCTTCTACTCCATGTTCAAGGGCCCCAAGGCCCCGCCGAACCCGTGGGAAGCCAACACGCTGGAGTGGACGCTGCCCTCGCCGGTGACCCTCCACGGCAACTTCGAGAAGACTCCCACCGTCTATCACGGCCCCTACGAGTATTCCGTGCCCGGCATGGACAAGGACTTCCTCCCGCAGGACGAGCCGCTGAAGCCGGAAGTGAAGCTGGGCGGCCACTAATAAGTCCGAAAAAGTTTCAAGCTCCAAGCATCAGGCTTCAAAGAACGGCGCCGCAATCGGCGAGATCGACGAGGCTGCATTTTGAACCTTGCCTTCACTTTTTGCCTTTCTCGCTTCCTTGAGGCTTGAAGCCTGAAGCTTAAACCTTCCCCCATGCGCGCGCTGTTCCGTTTTACCTGCTTTCTCGCAGGCGCGGTGCTGCTGCTGATCTGCTGGGGCGGCGTCGTCACGAGCACGAACTCGGGCTTGGCCGTGCCGGACTGGCCGTCTTCCTACGGCTACAACATGTTCACCTTCCCGTGGCCGCGCTGGCGGTCGGGCGGCGTGTTTTGGGAGCACTCGCACCGGCTCCTCGCGTCGGGCGTCGGGCTGCTCACGGTCGGGCTGGTGGTCGGGCTGCTCGTCGCGGAGCGCCGCCGCTGGATGAAGGTGCTCGGCATGGTGGCCTTCATCACCGTGTCGCTCCAAGGCGTGCTCGGCGGGCTGCGCGTCACGGCGCTCAAGGACGAGATCGGCATCTTCCACGCGGCGCTGGCGCACGCGTTCCTTTGCCTCGTGGTGTTCATGGCCTTCGCGCTCTCGCGCTGGTGGCAGACGCTTGGAGCGACGCCGCTCGCGGATGCGCTTGGCCGCTCCCGCCTGCGCGCCGCGGCCGGCATGGCCGTCGGCCTGATCTTCGTTCAACTCGTCCTCGGCGCGACCATGCGCCACGCGCATGCCGACCTCTCGATCCGCGATTTCCCGCTCGCCTACGGCCAAGTGATCCCGCCGCTCGACGATGCCACCATCGCCAAGATCAACCGCGACCGACAGGACGTGCTCCGCATCCCGCCGACCACGCGCGCGCAGATCGTGGTGCAGATGTTCCATCGCCTCGGCGCGGTGCTGACCGCTTCCGCCGTGATCGCCGCGGCGGTGATGGCTTGGCGTCGGCGCACGGCCCTGCCGGCCGGCATGCGTCGCCTTTTCCTCGGGGCTTGGCCCGGCTTGATCGCCGTTCAGTTCACGCTCGGGATGTTCACCATCTGGACCGACAAGGCGGCCGATATCGCCACCGCGCATGTCGGCGTCGGCGCGATGTCGCTCGCGCTCGGCGTGCTGCTCGTCGCCGCGCTCTCGCGCTGGGGCGCGGCCCTGCGTTCGCCCGAGGCCGCCTCGTCGGTCCATCGTCAGCCCACCTACGCGGAGGCCGTGGCATGAAGTCCACCGTCGCGCCCCTTTCCTCCGCCGCGGCTCGCGAGCCTCTGCCCGCGCTCGATCTCGTCCCGCCGCCGTCCCATCCGGACGAGCTGCCCTCCGAGGTGCGCCGGGCTGACACGCCGCCGAGCCGCTTTTCCGACTTGGCCGAGCTGGTGAAGCTGCGCCTCTCGCTGCTGGTGCTGGCCACCACGCTGCTCGGCTTTTACCTCGGCTGGCAGGGGCCGATGGACTGGGGTCTTCTTTTCCACGTTCTCTGCGGCACCGCTCTCGCCGCGGCTGGCGCGGCCGCGCTCAACCAGTGGATCGAGCGCGACTGGGACGCCCGCATGCGTCGCACCCGCCACCGCCCGCTGCCGGCCGGGCGAATGAGTGCCGATTCCGCGCTGCTCGTGGGCTTCGCGTGCGCGCTCGGCGGCTTGCTCCAGCTCGCCTTCTTTGTCTCGCTCCTCGCGGCGGCGCTGGCCGGCGTGACGGTGGCCGTGTATCTCGCCGCCTACACGCCGCTCAAGCGCGTCTCGACCCTCAACACGCTCGTCGGCGCGATCCCCGGCGCGATCCCGCCCATGATCGGCTGGGCCGCCGCCACCGGCGGGCTGAACTACGGCGCGTGGCTCCTTTTCTCGCTCATGTTCGCGTGGCAGATGCCGCATTTCCTGGCCATCGCGTGGATGTATCGCGACGACTACGCCCAGGCTGGCTACGTGATGCTCCCCGGCCGCGATCCTTCCGGTGGCGCCACCGGCCGCCAGAGCGTGAACTACGCGCTCCTCGCCGCGATGGTGGGCCTGATTCCCGCGCTCTGCGGTCTCGCCAAGCCCGGCTACTTCTTCGCTGCGCTCGCGCTCGGCGCGTTGCTTGTGGTGCCGGCCGTGCGCTTCCAGCTCGACCCGACCAACGCTCGCGCTAAGCAGCTTTTCCTCGCCTCGATCCTCCACCTGCCGTTGCTGCTGGGCGCGCTTGCGCTCGGCAAGGCCGGCTGAACGTTCTTCCCTCGATGCCCTCCGCCCGCGATCCCCAGCTCCAGCACGCCAACCGCCGCATGATGTGGGCCATCTTCGTGTTCGCGCTGCTGCTCACGATCGGCGTTTTCTGGTTCAAGGCCACCATTGGCTACAACCACTGAGGGCGCGCCAGGCCCTCCTCCATCTTCCATCCCCTCCGCTCGCCTCCCCACCGCCATGGACGCCCACGCCACCGCCCTCATTGGACCCGGCCTCAACCCCGTGCAGCCGAACCGCATGGTTCGCTTCGGGATGTTCACCTTCCTGGCCTCGGAGGCGATGCTCTTCGCCGGCCTGATCGGCGGCTACATCGTGCTGCGGCTGTCGAATCCGAACTATATCCCCGCCGGCGTGCATCTGCCGGTGCTGCAGACCCTCGCGGCCACCGCGGTGCTCGTCGGCTCGTCGTTCACCTGCATCTGGGGGGAGCGCCAGGCCCGCGCGCACAAGCGGCCGACGTGGGCGCTCTTCATCACCATCGTGATGGGGTCGCTCTTCCTCCTCAACCAGGTGTTCGAGTGGTCGCACCTCTACCACGAGGGCATCTGGTTCAACACCTACGGCACCTTCGCCTCCTCGTTCTTCACGCTCACGGGCTTCCACGGCCTCCACGTCTTCATCGGCGTGCTGCTGCTCATCGCCGCGTGGATGCTCTCGCTGGCCGGCAAGTTCGACGGCAACAACCACAACTTCCTCGACTGCGCCTCGCTCTACTGGCACTTCGTGGACATCGTGTGGATCGTGGTGTTCGCCATCATCTACCTGTGGTGATCGCTTCACCACCCGCGTCGTGACCCCGGCCTCCGCCACCGCTCCGGCCCCCGTCCGCCGGTCGCCCGCGCTCCCCTGGGTGCTCGGCGCCATCCTCGCGTTGGTGATCCTCGGGCTCGTGGCCGCCACGGTGCGGCAGTCTTGGAAGTCGGCCGGCGCGGCCCGGCCGCCGGTGACGCTCGACCGGTTCTCGACCGTGATGCCCTTCGCGCTCACCGAGCGTTCCGGGGCAAACTTCTCCTCCGACGCCGAGTTGCGCGGCCGGATCTGGCTGGCTGACTTCGTGTTCACCACCTGCCCCGGCCCCTGCCCGCAGATGACCGCGCGCATGGCCGAGCTCCAGACCGAGATCAAGCGCACCAAGGGCGACGTGCGCCTGGTCACCTTCACCGTGTGGCCGGAATACGACACCCCCGAGCGACTGACCGCCTACGCCAACAAGTTCCAGGCCGATCCCGTGATGTGGTCCTTCCTCACCGGCCAGCGCAGCGTCATCTACGGCGTGGCCATCAAGGGCTTCCAGCTCGGCGTGGGCGACAAGGACAGCGCTGGCAAGCCCATGGCGGAGGGAGAATTCATCCACGACACGCGCATCGCCCTCGTGGACCGCAAGGGCGTGGTGCGCGGCTACTATGACGGTGCCGCGCCCGAGACCGTGCAGAAGATTCTTACCGACCTCGGCAGCCTGCTGCGCGAGCAACCGAAGGGGTGAACACGATTGCTCCCGTGCGCCTTAGCTGTCTCGCTTCGCTCGGCTGCCGACTTTCCAATTATCCCCGTGCACCCTGGCTGTCTCGCCTTGCTCGGCTGCCGATTTCCGATTTCCTTTCCCCTATGAAGAACCTCCTCATGCGCGCGGCGGTGATCGCTCTGGGCCTCGCGCCCCAGCTCGCCCTGGCCTGCCAGGGTTGCAAGGTCAGCGCCGAGGACGGCGCGGACGGCGCTCCCAACGCGATCGGCCAGGGCTTCGGGATGAGCATCTACTTTTTTATGGGCATGCTGCTGCTGATCGGCGGGGTGCTGGGCTGGCAGGTGTTCAAGAGCCTGCGCGCCGTGGAGGCCGGCTGGCGCGAGCAGGAGACCGCGCGCGACCTCGTGCCCGTGCCCATCGGCGCAACGCTGCGCGACCGCGCCATCCCCGGCTTCTCCGCGCCGGTGACGCGGTGACGAAGGGTCGGCCGAAGGCTTTGGAGTGCGGTGGCAAGCGTCAGCGCGACACCGCTTTGG